>JAIPIM010000156.1 GCA_021734725.1 Minisyncoccota bacterium
ACTGCTGGGGACAACCGGCAGGAGTGGTATCCTTGTAGATTCCTTCCAGGATGTTATCCGAGGGCCGGCAGCATGTCGTGGTTTCCACCGAGAAGACACCGCCCGCGGAAACGGGCTCGGGAAGCGCGATCTCCAGGACGTTGGTTTCCCACAGGTAGTTGTAGTCCAGAGGGACGGACTGATCGCCCACAGATGAAATGGAGAGAATCTCCAGATCGCGGGCATCAAGCCGCAACGAGCTCAGTGCCTGAATTGCCCGGACGCGCAGACGGTTGGTGACAACAACCGAGTCGTTGCCAAAGGTCAGGAAAAGGTCCATATGCTCCAGCATGGCCGGAAGAGGACCAAAATCAGAACGGTGATAACGGTGGGTGCGGTTTTCTGTCATGGGGCAGAAGCCTGTCCGAGTTTTGATGAGCCGTCAAGGGGGATGATCGAGCTTGAGCACAGATCTCCCTGGCGAAAGCCCTCTCTCCGCATGTGCGCGATGACCTGCTCGCGAAAAGAGCCCTTAGAGATGGTCCAGCGAGGCGCGACCAGGCGATCCGGTGGCGTATCAGTGTTGACGCGCATGATGGCGACACCCGCCGGAGTGCGACGAATGAAATCGGTCACAATGCAGGAGAAATCGTTCGAATCGAAAACAGGGAAAGGATGGGTGGCGAATTCTTCGGCCAACGTGGTGCCCTTAATGACGTGCAGGTTGTGGATCTTAACAGCGGCAAGATGCTCCTGTGAAAGGAGTTGGGCCGTTTTCTGGAAATCTTCCGTGGTTTCGCCCGGCAACCCGAGCAGAACATGACCGACAACAAGCAGCCCACGGGAGTGGAGAGCACGGAGAGCGGCCAGGGAATCCGCCCAGCGATGGCCCCGCCGGATACGTTCAAGCGTCCGGTCGTGGACGGTTTGGATCCCGAGTTCGATCCACACGTCAAGCTGTGAACCCAGGAGTTCCAGAACGGCCATCGCCCGATCACCCAGACAATCGGGCCGGGTCCCAATGCTGATCGCATCAAACGGGAAATAGGAAAGGATGTCGTGATAGAGCGATTCCAGCTCTTCATGCGGGGCATGAGTGCCGGTAAACGATTGAACGTAGGCCATGAATCCTTCTGCCCGGTAGCGATCGCGGGCGAACTTGACTCCGGCGTCAATTTGGTCGGTGATGCTGAGGCGCCCGGTCGTCTGCCGGGCGCGAGATCCGTCACCGGGGCAGAATGTACAGCCGCCGTTACCATCCGGGCCTCGATGTGGACAGCCGAGGCCCGCGTCGATCGGAACGCGAAAGAGGGATTTCCCATAGCGGTCGATCATGCACTGTTTGTGCGAGTAAAACGGGAGGTCATCGGTCATCGGACCGGCGGCTGAATTCACAACCGCAGAAGCTCTGTCGGTACAGTTCATAGTGGCGGCTCAATTGCAGACTCTTGCGGAACCCATCCTTTTTCTTGAAATCGACCTCAAGGAATGACCCCAGCTCGTGCCCGATCCCGAAAATCTTCCGGCTATCCTTGTGCGGGCTGATCGTTAGGGTCGTCGTAAAGAGATCAAAGAAGTGGGCGTTGGCATAAGTGGCGGCCCGGGCGAGGTTAAAGCGGAAGCATGCGTCACAGCGGGCGCCGCGCTCAGGCTCCTTCTCCAGGCCGGAAACCGCGGCAAGCCATTCGTCATGCCGGTAAGTATCCTCCACGAGCGGGATATCGCAGAGCTCGGCCAGCCGGCGCGCTTCGGATAACCGGTGATCATATTCGGAGCGCGGATGAATATTGGAATTGGAGAAGAAACCGGTTACGGCATAGTCCGCCTTGACGACGCGCACGGCATGGGAGGCGCATGGGCCGCAGCAGATGTGAAGCAATAGAGATGGGATGGACATGGTTTGGGATGATAACGGATGATAACGGACATTGTAAGCGAGGTTTTTGCGTGACCTGCAGTTTCGGGTCGGGCATCCTGCGAGGCCAGGCGAAACGTCGTGTAGCGAGAAGAGGCGAATAGAAAGAGGACAGGGATGAAGCGGATTCTGTGGATAGCAGCAGGCGTTGTTTTTGTAACATCGATAGGGTTGCGGGCCGGGGGCGTCACATATACCGTCCCCGACAGTGACGACTACGTGACACTGGCCGGTCGCGCCCAGGTTCAATACCACATGTCTAATCCCTCGGAGGGCGAAACAACAGATGAGCTGCTGCTGAGGCGTCTGAGGGCAACACTCATTGGGAGTACGCATCCTGACTGGTTGGTCAAGATGCAGGTTGATTTTGGAAAGAACAACACATCACTGGTCGATGCATACGTGGAGTATACGGGACTCGAGGCCATGAACGTGGCAATCGGAAACTACAACACCCCGTTTTCGCGTGAATCGATCGCCTCTTCGAAGAAACAACAGCTCGTGGAGCGGACATTCGTTGGCGACCACAACTACGGGGTAACGGATCGTCAATTGGGGCTGCATCTGTACGGCGCCGTCGCGGATGAGAAGGTCGCCTGGGCACTGGCGGCAACCAAAGCGGCCGTGGATCCGAACAACAGTCGTATTGATTTCGACACAGTTGCGTCGCTGGACAAAGGGGATGACTGGAACGAGGGTGAGATGGCGTGTGCCCGCCTGGAGTTCTTCCCGCTGGGCAGCTTCTCTTACGACCAGGGCGATTTTACCCGCAAACCACGCGTGGCGGTCGGCATTGCGGGCTACGCCTGGCAGAACGATGACGACAACCTGGAGCCGATGCGCAGCAACGACGTTGACACGGTTATCGGGACAGAAATCAGTGCTGCGGTGCGGGGATACGGATGCTCCGTGGACATGCAATACAACCGAATCGAATCGGACTTGGTTGATGAGGGAATCAACGACGGGCTGTATAAAGACAGCGACACAACTCTCGAAACCTGGGCGATTGAAGGCGGGTATATGATTCTGGCACAAAAGCTTGAGGCTGTTGCCGGCTATGAGGAACAGGATGCGGATGGATTCGAGGAAATCTGGACCCGGACCTCTGTGGGGCTGAATTATTTCATTGAAAAGCAGGATATCAAGGTGCAAGTAACGTACCGAATGGGTGAAAATGTTGACGGCGAGCCGGGAAATGATCTCGACGAGCTGTTCGTTCAGTTTCAGTACGTGTTTTGATTCCGTCGTGCGCGTGGAATCGGGTGGGCGCGTCTGCTGACCACGGATATAGGTGAAACGGGCGGGGCGAAGAGCCCCGCCGACAAGCCAGAGGAGCAGGCACAGCAATGATAGAGAGCGGAAAAACGTACGTCGTGATGGGCCTTTTGGACGCCGAATCCCTGGCGTACACAATTGGCAAGACCATCGCCAGAATGGGCGGAAAGGTCATCCACACCGTCCAGAGCGAGGTCTTCAAGCGGCGTTTTCTGGACTCCAGCAAGCAGCTTACCGACGAAGAACGGGCTGGTCTGGACCTGCGCTACTGTGACATTACGAAGCCGGAACAGGTTGAAGCCGTGTTTGCCGGCATGACTGGCCTCGGGGGCGTGGTACACTCCATCGCATATGCAAATCCCAAGACCTGTCTGGGTGAGGAATTCCACACGGATGCGATAGACGACATTACACTGTCACACCATATCAGTTGCGTTTCGCTGGCGACGCTGGCCCGTTACGCGGTTCCCGCCATGACAGGTGGCGGCGCAATTGTGTCGATGACCTTCGACACATCTCATGTGTATCCGCACTACAACTGGATGGGCGTACAGAAAGCAGCCCTGGAGGCGTTGGTGCGAGCCCTCGCCCGTCGCCACGGTCGTGATCGGGTCCGCGTCAATGCCGTTTCTGCCGGGCCGCTTTGGACGAAGGCCGCCAGCAAGATACCAGGATTTGGCGAACTCACGAAGGTTTGGAACGCGAACAGCCCGCTGCCATGGAACACACGGGACGACAAGCAGGCCGTTGCAAATGCCGTCGTATTCCTGCTGGGACCCTATTCCGAGAAGATCACCGGCCAAATTCTTGCTGTAGACGGGGGCGCTGCCGTGATGGGCGGACCACGGTTGGCGCACGAAATGGCCAATTCTGAACCCCGTGACGCATAACCAGCCAAACGCAGTGCCCCGGATATGACACTTTTTCGACCCTGTATAGACCTGCACAACGGTCGTGTTAAGCAAATCGTTGGAGGATCGCTGACCGACGACGGGCAGGGACTCCGGACTAACTTCGAAACGGATCGGCCGGCGCGCGAGTTTGCCGAAATGTATCAGCGCGACGGGTTGAAGGGCGGGCACGTCATTCAACTCGGCCCAGGAAACCGGGACGCGGCCATTGGTGCCCTTGAGGCGTTTCCGGGCGGATTGCAGCTGGGTGGCGGCATTACTCCCGAGAATGCGGACGAGTACCTCGCGCATGGAGCGTCCCACGTAATTGTGACCTCCTATCTCTTTCCTGGCGCGCAGTTCAGCCAGGAGAACCTCGACAAGATGGTGGATGCCGTCGGGAAAGAACGGTTGGTCATCGACCTCAGCTGTCGCCGGCACGGCGACTCATGGGTTGTAGCAATGAACCGGTGGCAGACACCCACCGATATGGCCATCAGCCACACCGTTCTTGAAAGATTATCAGCTTACTGTGATGAATTTCTGGTCCACGCCGCCGATGTCGAAGGGCGCTGCCGCGGGATTGATGAGGATTTGGTCGCCCATTTGGGTGCCTGGGGAAAGATACCCGTCACCTATGCCGGGGGCGCAACCTCCCTCGACGATCTACGGCTTGTAGATAAAATAAGCGGCGGGAAAGTTGATCTGACCATCGGAAGTGCATTGGACATATTCGGGGGGCGGACTGCCCGGTACGTCGAGTGTGCCGCCTTCAACGATCAGCCCCGGCGATAGCCCCGTCCGGGTCCACCGCAAGTAAACAGGCGCGGGGGAGATGAGTATGGCCTGGGTTTCGAAACAACACCCCTGATGGGGTTGAATCGAGGAGCTCTCCCATGCCGTCAACCTGTCTCAGCCTGCATTGCCACGCTGTGTTCTCGACCCGACGCAGGGAGCTCGCAATCGCCGGATCATGGCGCAATCAGCTTCGGCTGGCTGCATATTAATAGACGCAGGCCGCCTGCTGTCTGTATACTATTGTACGCACGGCGGCGAAAATCGCCGTAACGCCGTCAAAGGCGACAGAACCGGAAACATTTCCCGTGCAAATGGTTAGATGTATGGCGACAAAATATAGGAGCAGTATGGCACGCTTCAAGCGTAGAGAAGCAGCATCTCGATTTTCCGCGGAGGCGGCAAATACCCAAAAGCGATAGTGGCGAAGCGAAAGGGCGAGCGGTTATGGCGGTTGCAGATGTGATGTATGAACGCTATATGCGAGACGTTTCTCGTTTTGAGCGGATTACTCCTGACAGAGAAGCGGAACTGTCGTACGACATCATCCACGGCAGGGATGCGAAACGCATCGAGAAAGCCGTCAACGAACTTGTTCAGGCCAATTTGCTGCTGGTTATTCACTGCCTGAAGGAGTTTGCGCGCTATCTGGAATCACCCAGTGCCCGCCTGAGTCACATGGACCTGATCGCAGAAGGCAATATCGGGCTCATGAACGCCGCCAGGAATTTCGATTCCGGCTGCGGAAAAGGCAGGGACAGTGAACAGCAAGTCAGGTTCAGCACCTATGCCTGCAAAAGCATCAAGAACGCAATGCGGCGCGCACTCAAATTGTCGAGGTTCATCCACATACCAGAACACCACTTCAGCTACTGGACGCGGATAAAGGGCCTGGAGGACGAGTACGGCGGCGCCCTCACCGACAGTATTCTTCAGAAGGAGCTGGAAGTGGGAGCTGCCAAGCTGGAGATGCTGAAGACGAGCTCAGACACGGCAACATGCCTGCTGGAAGATCTCAGCGCCGATCACGACGGCGCCGGTTGGGCCGAAAGGTTGAGCGACGATGCCGCCGAGTGCCCACGGGATGCAGTGGATCGTGCGGACCTGAGAGAATTTCTGGTAGGCGAGTTGGGGTGTCTGCCCGAGCGGACACAGCGCATGATTGCCCTCATGTTTTTTGACGGGAATGTAGCAACCTATTCGGATCTGGCACGCATGTTCGGCATCTCCAAGGAGCGCTGCCGGCAGGTCTGTACGCACGGCCTGAGCGTCCTGCGACGACGGCTCGATTCACGCGTGGATAAGGTTTTGGGAAGTCGTGACTCATTCGGTGCGCCCAGCCAGGAAGGCATGGGCAGCCACGAGGAAGCCCTCCACAACCTCCTGATGATGCCAAGCCCGAGCAACGGCAAAACTGCCGAGCCCGGCGAGGAGCCCCTGGCCGAAGTCAGCGCAGCCTGACCAGGGAGGGCGACACTCTTGTTTCAGTCCGAGTCCCCGGCGACGCGGAGGGCTTGACACAGGAATGGCGTCGATGAGATGAGTGAACTTTAGGCGCCTTTTTGATTCCAATGGCCTTCTCTGGCGCGGCACGCGGATCGGCCGGCAACTACCTCGTCCAATACTGATCAGGCGTTCCGGCAAGAGAATTGCAGTATCGCGCCAGGCAGAACAGGTAATCGGAGAGGCGATTCAGGTAGCGAAGAGCCATCGTGCTGTCGTCATCAGGTACTTCAAGGGACCGATAAAGTGCCACGACGCGGCGTTCAGCTCGTCGACACACAGTGCAGGCCACATGGGCCAACGCCGCTGATCTCGATCCGCCAGGCAGAATGAACCCATCCAAGGGCGGCATCACAGCCATCATACGATCGATCGCGGATTCAAACGATGCGACCCGCCCAATTGGGATTGCGGGAAGAGTCACACCAACGCCGGGACTGGCGAGGTACGCGCCGATGCAGAAAAGATCTTCCTGAATAGTTGTAACATCGGCCTGAGAGACCTCTTGTGAAGATACAAAGGCCTCCAGGAACAGCCCGATGGCCGCATTCAACTCATCAATGGACCCATAAGCTTCAACGCGGGCGTGATCCTTTGGCACAAGGGAGCCGTCACCAAGACTCGTTTCTCCATGGTCCCCCGTTCGCGTGTAGATCGTGCCCATGAGAAGATGATGCCCGCAGAGAACGGGAAATGTCAACGCCGGGAAGCCCGGGAGGCTTCTGCGATGTGACACCATCGGAGGGTCTGGGACCAAGCACGCACCGACATGCCCTTTTTGGTGGGAGGGCCGCGGATGAACGCTGATTCACCACAGGGAGAGCGCAGAGGGGTTGCGTCGCACCGTGGCATAGGCTGCCAGCCTGTGGATTCTCGCCCCTTTGTCTACTCCCCTAATCCATTCCCCTCATCCTGCACTTGGATCGATTAGGGGAGTGGATAAAGGGAATGGATCAAGGGGCGCGCTGGACGATGAATACGCTCCCACTTGGAGCACGGCAGGCCCTGCCGGCAAGTGGCCGACAGCCACTCTGCCCTGCCTCAGCCATCCGGCTCAGCTTCCGAGACGGCCGGCAGGGCCTACCTCCACCCCCTCTGCGTACATCCGCGTCCCCGTCGATCTGCGGTCCTCTCACTTTCCTGGATGAGAGGTCCGCGGATGGAGCAGATGGACTCACAAACCATACTCACGCACGGCAGTTGGGGTAAACAAAATCTCGTCCTATCGTTTTGTGTTGATGCCATTGCCTATTTCCGCAACGCAGATGGCTGGTGACCCGCCCCGCGATGGCCAGCTTTTGCCGCCATGGCATCTATGAGCGGTCTTTTGTGTCCGCAATTGCCTGAATCTCAGACACCCCAATTGCGAATCCGCGACCGCACATATGGCAGTATATGGTTGTCCCTTTTCCGGAATCGATCATTTCCCGCAGTTCCTCTGGACTGAGAGTCGAGAGCACCGCCGCGGCTTTCTCGTGCGAGCAGCAGCAGAAGAACTGCAGGGCACGAGTCTCGTGGGCCGTCAGATCCGGGATACCCAAGGCGATAGCGAGATTGGCGGCAGGATCGTCTACTTGGAGCACCTTAAGTGGATCCTCCGATGCGAGAAGCTCAAGCACTTTGACGAAAGCCTCCCGATCGCCATCGGGCATCCGTTCAACAGCCAAACCGCGGGCCGTCGTAACGGCGGTTTCATCCGCGGCCGTAAACAGGGAGACCCCCGTCGGTGTTTGCATGGAGTGGTTGAAATACCTGGCGACCGCGACACGGGTGCAGGGGGCATCAACCCTCAGGTTCGCGGTCGACAAAACGGACAGCGGAAGAGAACGCACAATCGCAGCGTTGCCATTGTCGCCAAGTACATAAAGGCTACGCGACAAAGGGGTTCCATCATAGCTATTAAGTACTTTAGATCGGGTGTATCCCCTCAGATTTCCAGAGGAACCTGCTTCGACAAGGTAACCCTGAATGGGCCCATCCACATCGAGGCGCAAGGTGATGCACTCATCTTTGTCCGACATGTCAGCCGAAAGAAGCGATACTGCGGCCAGAGCTTCGCCGAGGACGAATGATGCCGACGGACCGAGCAGATGACGCTGTGAGAGTTCACGCGCAGAGATGGACGTATCGACATAGGTCGCACGAATGTTCGTGGCGGCCGACGCAAGCTTGACCAGGCGATCCATGATACGAAGCACTCCACTGTCAGATGAGGAATGGATAATTGACAGAGGTGGCATTATGGATAATCTCCGTGGAATGGTCAAGACGGGGGCAGCTAATCAGGAATTTCCGCGTGGACAACGCCAACGAAAAGGCTTAGGCCCCAGAGGGCCCGCGCTTGATCAGCACCGCCAGGAGAGAAATGTCGGCGGGTGTGATGCCAGGAATGCGTGATGCCTGCCCGAGGGTGCGCGGAAGGACCCGCAGCAGCTTCTCGCGAGCTTCAACCTTCAGGTGTGAAATCTCCGGGTAGCGGACCCAGGCCGGAATCGTTTGCCGATCCAGCTCACACATCTGTGCCGCCATTCGGGCTTCAATCTCAATGTATCCGGCGTATGACTCGGATATCTCAATCTGCGCAACAACCTCAACGTCAAGGTCCTGTCTTGCGCCAGGGAGGTCGGCATAGGCGGTCCCGGGGCGTCGAAGCAATGCCGCGATGGAAGTTCCTCCACTCGATTCTCGAGCCAGTCGTGAGCGCTCGTCTGCAACCTGCCTCGCGAAGAGACGCGTCTCATCAAGATGGTCTTGAGGAGCTATGCCAAGTCGGACCGCATGTTCATACATCCGGAAGCGCGCGTTATCCTGCCGAAGATGCAGGCGGCGCTCGGCCCGCGACGTGAACATGCGGTAAGGCTCATCTGTGCCTTTTGTGACAAGGTCGTCGATCAGCACACCCAGGTAGCCCTCATCCCTGGCCACAATCAGCGGGGCGTCGCTATGGATCGAAAGAGCCGCATTGGCCCCGGCAATG
>JAIPIM010000157.1 GCA_021734725.1 Minisyncoccota bacterium
TGCGTCAGGCATCGACGGCCCCCGTCCACCGTTCGCTGACCGTGTCCGATTTCTTGCGGCGTCCGTCGGTCGGAGCTTCGATGACCAGTTTTTCCCTGAAGGATACACTGGTCCCGGACTCTCCAACTCTCATCGAAGCCGTTGACGGGGACCCTGAGTGGACGGCCCCCACTGTCCACGGTAATGCGGACAGCGGTATTCCTGTGTGCATCACCCGGCCGGTTGGAGACGGTCTGGCGGTGTACCTCAATTTTTCCGTTGAACCCTACTTGCGCCTGCGTCACGATACAGACGGCCTGCCGTTGCGTCTGGCGGCTCAGGATATTGTTCAGAGACTGGGGAAAGTCACAGCCTTGGCTGATGTAGTCCGAACGGAGTCCGGTTTTATACATGACCGTGCATTCGACAACCTTCCGGAGATCGGGCATCAATGTCATCCGTTCCGGGATGGCGCCCTGCAATACTTGGGTATCCTGTGGGATTACAAGCGTGCGGACTGGGGACCCTATGACGCGGAGGTGCGCTTCAATACACCGGCGCACGTCTACGATGTGCGCGCCGGGCGCTATCATGGCTTCACCGACACCGTTCGAATGCAGGTCGAGGGATGTCCCGCCAAGCTCTTCGCGTTACTGCCTTATCAGGTGTCGGGGGTGAGCATTGACGGGCCGGTGGAGACTCGGCCGGGAACAGCGGTTGAATTTGAACTCGCGGTCCGGACGGACGCGGAGACATTGGGGACGCATACCCTGCGCATGACGGTGCGTGACGGCGACGGTAATGAACTGCCTGCATGGACCGAGACCCTTCGGGCGCCGGCCGGAAAGACCACGTACACGATGCTTCCCGCGTTCGACCAATCGGGAGAAACACTGACACTTCAAGTGCGAGACGTGGCCACTGGGGCTACCGATTCGGTAAAACTGGAGGTTCGATGAAAAGTGAAGCCGGCTGAAAAAGGAGGATGAAACCTATCGAAGAGTTGGTAAAGAAGCGTTTGTTACGAGTGATGTTCGAAAACCATGGAATTAGCGGAGTGAGCTGAAAACAGAAAAAAAGGAGAATCGATCATGTCGAAAGCACTGCAAAACACAACTATCCTCGGAATTCTTGCAATGACAATGGTGTTCACCCAGGCATGGGCGGACCAATTCAGGACATTCAGCGTTGCAAGCAACGCGTCGGTGCATGTATCCGAAGGTTCCCCGGACACAAACTACGATCCCGTGGGAGATACTTTAAGCATCCGTTACAGCGCCGGTTCTTCTTGGGAGGGATTTGTCGACTGGGATCTGCCCAGTATTACGCTGACCAGTGACGCGCCGGGAAGTGTGACTAACGCAAAAGTGGTGTTCTCGGTGTACAACAACTCGGGCAAGCTGCACTTGTGCGAAGTCCTTGGGGACTGGGCAAAGGAAAGCATTACCTGGAACACCAAGCCCGCCGTGACGGCAGTTCTCGATTCGGCAACAGTCGTATCCGGCCAGTATGTGTTTGAATCGGCCGACATCAATACGCTTGTGGAGGATTGGATTAAAGGCGATGCGATCAGCTACGGTTTTCGTGTCGACTCTCGCTATCAGCCGGCTGCCGGGACGATTCACAGGGTGTATTCGCACAGTTTCGCCGACGACATTGGCCTGCGGCCCACGCTGATTTTTGACGCGTACGTTCCGGAACCTGCTTCGGCGCTGCTGCTTGTACTGGCCAGCATGGCTCTGGTCTGTCGCCGCGGCCGTCGCCGCGAGTAGCGGTCGACGCCGAGACAGTTTTCACATGACGATCTGGCATACTCTCAAGCATTACGGAGGCATTTTGATGGCGGTAGCGGGAACGCTGTGTTCCTCGGCGGGATATACGGACGGCGCGACGGGCATGCAAGCTGTCGCTCCGGACTGGAGATCTCCCATGCACCCGATTCCCGTTGGTGTCCCCGTGGCGGACGGACCGGTGGTTCTCTTGTGCCACCGGCGCGTCGGACGGGATGCGGCGGAGGTTGTGCAACGGGATCTGGGAGAGTTTCGTCCTGTTTTCTATGGTGGATTGCATGACCGTCCGTGGCAAGCCACTTTCGCCGCCCCGGATCATGTGGCTCACCAAGGCGGAACGTATCCGGAAATAACCGAGAACACCGGTGCGTACATCCGCGCTCGACTGCGTGAGCTGTTGCGGGATGCCCGCTTGCTGTGCATGGATCGGGACGCCTGGGCAGTGCTTGATTCCGCTGACCGTGCGGACTTGCGTCGTCGCGTGGAGACCGGTCTCGGACTCCTTATGCCCATGCCGGACGAGGAGATGCTGGACGATCTGCAAGAGTGGCTGGGGAAACCCGAATGGCAATCCGCCGTTGACGTTTGGCCGCACCTTCAAACGGCGTCGGCCAAAGCGGTTTCCGTATGGCGAACAAAGGTCGGCCGCGGACGCGTCAGCATCCTGGATTTTCGCTCTCCTCCCTGGATGTCCAGTGTCCGCTTTCTTGTTCCGAACTTCGGAGACCGTACGCTTTTCGACCATGGGCTTGTTGTGATGCGCGAGGCCATGGAATGGACCGGGGGCCGCACGGCGGGCATTGGCATTAGGGAACTTTCTCCGCCCGTGCAGTGGTCCTGGCAATCGACCCCCGCTACGGTTCGTGTACGTGTAAATGTCGCTGAAGCCTGTAAAACGTCCCTTGCGGCATGTGTTACGAACGGCCGGGGAACGGCCATTTACCGGACCGTCAAAGAGGTCGCCCTTGCTGCCGGCGACAATACCTTGGAATTGAGTGTGGGTCCCGTGCCGGCGGGAGAGCACACGCTTTACGTGCAGGCGCGTGGGGAGGCAGTGGCGGCCACCGATATCCAGGTGGATTCTCCGACAACATTAGCGGTCGAGCCCAGTGCCCGTTTTTTTGCCGCCGATCAGCCTGTCACCGTTGCGGTCCGCGTGGAAAACAGTCACCCCGAAGACCGTGTAACCCTAGGTCTCCTGGATGCCTGGGGGCGCGAAGTTGCGCGTCAAGACGGTTCTCCGAATGCAACGGACATTACGTTGCCGGCACCGTTCCCGCGCAGTCGCTGTCAGGAACTGCGTGCCACGCTTTGGCGAGCGGGTGTGCCCGTACGCGTGGTGCACGCAACGATTTCCCGCCGTCGTTCACTTTCGTTGGATCAATTTCACCTTTTTCTGTGGAGCGGTTGTTACGATCATTGGTGGCGCAATCTGCATGACGCCCGGCAGGTTGAACTTGGACAGACTCTTGCGTTCACCGGCAATCCCGGGGATGTTGAGCCGGGGTACCGCGCAAGCTCCGCGGGTGAAGGGGACGATCTCAGTTTCAGGCAACGCTACCTGCGTAACGCCACGGAGGCCGCTCTCCGGAAAAACCTTCAGCTGTTCAGCCTCACCGGCACGCATCATCGTACGCTCGACGAAGTGGTTGACCCCGCGGTATTCGATGAAGATGTGAAAAAACTTCTGGCGTTCGCGGAGTATGCCGACCGGCGCGGCGGCATCGGTCCCATGAGCCATGGTGACGAGTTATACATTCGCGGATGGGTTCCCAAAGCACGCGACTGGCGCGTGGAACCGGCCAGGAGCGCGTTGCGCGAGTACCTGAAGCGGCGTTACAACAACGATATCGCCGCACTCAATGCCGCCTGGGAAACCGATTTCTCCGATTTTCACGAGTTCGAGGCGCCCGACGACCTGGATCGACCGAAAGAACCGCGCGCGCCCTGGCTGGATTACTGTTTCTTCCTCGAGGATGCCTTCTGCTCTTACTACAAGCGTTTGAATGCCGCGGTGCGACAACACTACCCGGATGTTTTGATTGGCATGGACGGCATGGAGAAATTTTCCGCGGTCGACGGTATTAACTGGCCGCGCCTGCAAGCCAGTCAGGATATCATGATTATCTATCCGCATATCGACCACGTGAACAAACTGTTCAGTTGGCGAGCCGGCATTGACTTCAAGCGGCCGGGGACCCTTGGCGGTTTCTGGATGGCGTACGGCTCGGACTTTGTGCCGGACGTGGCGCGTGGGTACCCTTGGATGGCGTTGTTCCACGGTCTCAACAGCATCGGGTATTTCCAGAGCTACGAAACCAGCGACCGTTACGCGGCGCTGTACCCGGACTGGCGGCCCCGGACGGGGTATGCGGCCGCTACCGAATCGATTCGCGAAATCCGCCGGGGAATCGACCGCATGCTCTTGAGTGCCGAGCCAGAGTATTCCCCCATCGCCATCCATTATTCTGCGCGCTCTTTGGCGCTGTCGTTTCCGGACAGCCAGATTGGCGCCCACCTAAACGCCCTCGGGGTATACAGCACCTACAGGACTCGGCGGGAGGGCTATGTCGGCCATACCGCCAACAGCGGCACTGCGTTTACCATGCTTCTTTCGGACGCCGGATACAAGCCTAAGTTCGTCAGTACACAGCAGGTCGAGGCCGGCATACTGGCCGATTACAAGGTGCTGGTATTGCCGTTGTCGCAGTCGTTAACCGAGGATGAAGTCACTGCCATTGAGAAGTTCGTGCGCGGTGGTGGAATGCTGATTGCCGACTACCATTGCGGTGTGCGCGATGGAAATGGCAACCTCTACGATTCGGGCGGTGGCGCCTTGGATCGTCTGTTCGGTCTGCGTCAGGCATCGGGGTTGCCGGCCCACCGCTCGCTGACCGTCTCGGACTTTCTGCACCGGCCCTCCGTCGGCCGGGCCATGACCGGTTTTACGCTGGATGAAACACTGGTACCGGATGCTCCCGCGCTGGTCACGCATGTGAACGATGACGAGGACTGGACCGCCCCCGCTGTACACGGCGAGGCGGATGGTGGCATCCCGGTGTGTATCACGCGCCCCGTGGGCGATGGACTGACTGTTTACCTGAACTTTTCCGTTGAACCGTACCTTCGTCTTCGCAAGGATGCCGACGGTCTGCCCCTACGGACTGCGATGAACGATATCGTGCAATCATTGGGACAGGTCGAGCCGGTTGCACAAGTTGTTCGTAAAGAGGCTGGTTTCGTGGAGGACCGGGCGCTCGACAACGTACCGGAGATCGGTCCGTGGCTTCATCCTTTCCGGGACGGTGACACGGAATACCTTGGTATTCACTGGGACTACAAGCGTGCGGACTGGAGTGAACACGATGTGCTTTTGCGCACGAACAAACCGGCCCATGTATACGATGTGCGTGCCGGGCGGTACCACGGTTTTACGTCCGACGTGCCGATGCGCATTGGGGGCGGGGCGCCGGTCCGTCTGTTTGCTCGATTGCCCTATGCTGTGTCCGGTTTCGACATACAGGGGCCGAGTGAGGCGACCGCCGGTGAACCGGTTGCTCTGCGTTTCAGGGTGCTGACTGAAGCCGATGCGCCGGGTTCCCATACCTTTCGTATCACCATCCATGATGACGAAGGTAATCAAGTGCGGGCATTAAGCGATAGTGTTCGAGCGCCGCGGGGACAGGCGGTATACACGTTCGTACCCGCGTTTGACGAGGCCGGGCGGACATTGACAATCAACGTTAAGGACGTGGCGACGGGAGTGGCCGGAACCGTCCGCCTTCAGGTGAAAGGTCCGAATTTATGATACGCATTGGCAGACTGTTTTTGGTTCTCTTTCTCGTCGGGTCAGCGGGTGCGGCGGAGGAAGCGTCCGAACCACCGGAGCCGTGGGATCCCGGACCGAACTTTCATAGGTTGGATACAAGCGTGAAAACGCCGCATTGGCGGTGGGCGCGCCCGTGGGCAGGGGACCCTGTGCGTGTTGTGGCCGTTGGCGGACGTCATTGTCTGCGTGAGGCCGTGGAACTGCATCAGCGCCTGAACTGTGACATCGACATTATTCCCAGTGAAGGACGCACTCAATGGACGCTGTCACACCCAAGCCGGGATGGGTGGGGCGTCTTGGGATGTACGGACCTGGACGAGGTCATTGCCCGGCATCTCGAAACCTTGTCGCGTGCGCACGACGTTATTGTCCTGGGACTCGGAACGCTGGACTGGGAATCCATGCCGACAGCACTGCGGGAAGCCCTTATAGACAAGGTCCGTGAGGGGACCGGCATGCTGGTGACGCGACCGCGCAACGGCGGTGAGCTTCCCGAATATAGTGGACAGCTTACCCTGACTGCACTGAATGCCCTGGGCAGCAACCTTGGAAAAGTCCGCGGCAGCCGTTTCCCCGATCAGGATGGCCGGGCTGAACTGGAAGTGGCACAACTTGGCGAGGGAACCGTTGTGGTGTTGACGCATCCGGAGGGTGCTCGCGATACGTTGTTGACCGGTGGCGCCACCAGCCTCGCCGAGTACGAACACGCGTTTCAACTGGCTA
The DNA here is from genome assembly GCA_021734725.1 of Minisyncoccota bacterium. Lineage (GTDB taxonomy): Bacteria > Verrucomicrobiota > Lentisphaeria > Oligosphaerales > MVZH01 > JAIPIM01. The sequence continues at coordinate 6,322 of JAIPIM010000157.1, forward strand.
TGCGCGCGGTATTGATGGCGGCCGACCGAGTGGCGACACTCAAGTGGGAGCGGCTTGACTTGGAAGATGATGCGTTGATTGGTGAACTCGAGGCACAGGCTGCAACCGTCGAACTGGCGTTGTTCGACCTCTGGGAACGGAAACTGGACGTCAGCTTATGGCACAATACTTCTTCATTCATGTACCAGGTACCGCAACTGCCGGCCGGCCGCTATTTCTGTAGGCTCCGGATTCTTGACGCGGAAGGGCGTGTCGTGAATTGGGGTGCGCACGTGGTGGAAACGTCTGGCGAACCTCGCATTGCAAAGTTAACTCCGCGGCAGGATCTGCGCTATGCAGGCAAACCGGCTCGGTGGGATATCGTATTGAGCGCGGCAGGGTCCGACACCGTTGCGGCCCGTGTCTTTGACCGCGCCGGGCGATTGCTGGGGGAGTTCCGCGCGCCGGTCGAGGGAAAGACGGCAACACTGGATATCGAGGTCCCGCCTACGCGTGTTGTGTATCATCAACTCGAGGTGGACGTTCTGGTGGGTGACAGGGTCACGGACCGGCAGCGCCGGTCATTCGGCGTTCAGCAATCGGTTGACTGTCGCGATATGCATGTCGGTTTCTGGGGACATCGCGGTCGTGAGACGTACCCCGAACGCTGGCGGCAGCGGTACTACCGGCGCCTCGGCATCGACATGGCGATGTTTGCGATTAAGCCCGTCCACGGTATCCGAATCATGGATTATGCCGGTCACCTGCCACGCATCGTATGGGATAAACCCGAGGAACCCCCGCCGTTCCCGGGAGACCCGACATTTCGCGAACAGGTTACAGAGTCCATGCGGAAGCGTTTAATGCGTACTGGCGAATGGTCTCCGGCGCTCGCAAGTCTTCGCGATGAACCGAGTTACCGTTACACGGACCGGTCCCCCGTGGCGATGAAAGCTTACCGTGAGTGGTTGCGCGAAAGGCACGGCGATCTTGCGACCCTCAACGAACGGTGGGGCACCGAGTATTCCGCGTGGGAAGAGGTCGAACGGATTGACCTCCACCAGACGCGGCGGCGCGACGATGTCGGACCGGTTGCCGGGTATGACTCGTCATTGTTCAACCGGACAGTAACCGGAGACTTCTTTGCCTGGCAGCAATCCGTGATCGACGATCTGCTGCCGGGGCTGCGTGCCGGGCCGGAAGGGGTATGGTCAAACCCTGAATATTACAGCATCGATTATGTGCGGGCATTGCGCGAGCTCGGGTCCACTGGGTGCTATGTCTGGGCCAAGGATATGCTGGCTGCCGCGCGCGCTTTCGGACGGGCTGACCAGATTCTCGGGGCTTGGTTCGGCGGTTACGGTTTTGCCGACCCGGATTACCTCCGTGCCAATCCATGGCAGGTGGTTTTTGAGGATATGAACGCTCCCATGTGGTTTGAAGGTGCGCGAATACACAGTAGTCCGGTTCCTATGCCACTGGTGAATCCCGGCTGGGATCTGCACGCGGTTACGGCTCCGGTCTTCAAAGAGATCGATAAACTTAATGGCGGTCTGGCCCGCCTCCTGCTCGGTGCGGAGCGTCGTGACAGCGGTATTTGTATGGTGCGCCCCACGATTGTGCCGGACGTCAGGGGATACAGCCGGTGGCTTTATGCCTTGGAGGCGTTGGGGCATCAGGCCAGATTGATTCAAGAGGACGAGTTAATTGACGGCGGACTGGCAGGTGCCGACATGCTGGTGTTGAGTGGTGTTGCGGCGCTCGAGGACGCGCACGCGGCGGCCATACAGGAATGGGTCGAGAAGGGGGGGCTTGTGGTTGCTGACCACGTGCCGGGAGTACTGGATAAGTACGGCGCGGAACGCGCGAAGGGGGCCCTTGACGATCTGTTCGGTGTGCTCGAACGCAGTGACAGTAGTGAAAAAGAAGAAAACGTCAGGATACAATGGGGCGAGATTGAAGCACCCGTTGCCGCCGGGGATGTGAGCCGTGCGGAAAACGCCATGGGAAAGCTTGTTCCCAATGGACTTCCGGCCGTGTTTTATCGATCTGTCGGTAAGGGGCAAAGCTTGTGCTTGAATGCGGCCATTGGCGGTAAGGAAATGAAACCGGCGGACACGTTGCGCCTGGTTGCGGAGGTCCTGAAGCACCTTGACATCGCGCCGCCTCTGTCCATTACCACTGACCAGCCGCATACCGCGGGTTTGCAGGTCATACGCTATCGCCGCAAGCCACTGGATTTAATCGCGCTGCATCGGCAGCCCTTTCCGAATGAGTCGCGTGGCGGCGAAGAGTGGGATGCTCGGTGGAACGTTTCGGTACCATTGCCTGAGTCCGCGCATGTCTACGATGCTTATGCCGGGAGATACTTGGGGCGCATCGATGGATGGGTGGGCTTATTGGAGTGGGGACGACCCGTGCTGTTGGCGTGTCTGCCCGGTAAGGTCATAGCGGGAAACATCACGGCCCCGCGGGACGTCAAACAAGGCGAGCGCGTAAAGATCGTTTTTTCGTTTGACTGCGGCGAAGCGCCGTATGCCGGTGTTGCTAATGTCACTTTCCGGAAACCGGATGGCGACGAAATGTATGTGTTGTCGCGCAATCTCGATTTCAAAGACGGTCTGGTGACTGTCACCTGGGACGTGGCGCGGAATGAGGTGCCGGGTTTGTGGCGCGTTTCCTGCCGGGACGCCGCGACCGGGGTTACCGCAACCCACACGATAGGGGTAGTACGCGAGGCGGATGCCGGTGAAATTAACATAGCAAGGTGAATACGTTACAATGCATCACTCTTTAAAACTCTGTTTACGACGGCAACAGTGTGTCTTGCACGGAGCACATCAGGGGAGGGGGCGCTCGTTTACGCTGATCGAGTGCACGCCCAGCAAGGGACGTGCTTTTCTGTTGGCAGAATGTGCCAACCCGGCCAATTTCCCAGTTCAGGCCGGTAGTCTGATCTGCGCGGCAACCCGGGTGACCGGGATGCAAGGCGGGGTGACAACGTCGCGAG
>JAIPIM010000158.1 GCA_021734725.1 Minisyncoccota bacterium
ATGTACAATTCGGACTGGGTCTACAGTTGATTGACTCGGTCCTCCTCCATAAATTCGAAATCGAGCAGTGCAGCGAGATCGCGAACACGCTCACGGAGATCGCCGAGCGTCGCGGCGCGGTGAATGCCGTACTCTTCGGGCGAATAGAATTCCTGAACGGAAGCGGCGTTGGTGTGGACCACCAGCTTGGTCCGGCACATCATTGCATCCAGTTCTCGGTAGAGTTTGTGCCCATCCACAATCGTGCCCGTATGGAGACCGATCTTCCGCGCCTGCGGGTAGAGTTTCCACACGGTGACCGGTTCGTGGACGGGCCACTCGACCTTCAGTCCAGTGGAGGAACCCGAAGCCTGGGTGTCGCGTACAGGGCTCTCGGCGTGGGTGTGTATCGAGTACGGGAGACGGCGCTCGTCTCCGTATGGGTTGATTGGCGCGCCGCAATGAGTGAGGATGTCTACGTTGTTGAAGGTGTCCGTCATGAGGTCGCCCAACATGCTGGGACGTCCGGTCATGAAGTATCCGAGCATCTGTGTCGCCAGAATGTGCGGGTAATCCTGACAGACGGCCTGAATACCACGCATTTTGAAGCCGCACTCCAGCCCGAGTCCCGGCCAGAAACGGTCTTTCAGGTCATTGCCCGGGGCGACCGACCGCATATGCGTTGAAACCGCGTTGCAATCGTGCGCTTCCCGTAGTGCATCTAAAGCGAGATACGCTCGCCCGGTCTTCACGATCTCGGGAAAGGCCGCAGTGACGACGTGTGCGCCGTCCGCCCACTTACGGGCGAGGTCCTCGGCCTGCGTGGCATCGATTTCACGATATGCTTCGAAGAATTGCTGGGGTGAGGCACTGACGATCTCAAGCCCGAGAGCGTCGAGAAGGGCACTGCGGAATCGTTCGTTGTAGTCTTCAGGAAATTGTTTGCGCGTGTCACCCTGGTAATCCACCTGTGCAAGGTTCGCAAAAGGCGTGACCGAGAGGATGCGCGATTGCTTGAGCCTCCCAATCGCCGCGACGGTGCCAATCTTCTCGACAAGGTCGGTATACATGGTTTTGGTAACATCCGGTGCCGCCACGTTTCGCCGGTCCAACTGAGCAGTGAGCACGCGCGGACGCGGGAGATCAAATCCGCCGGTCAGAACGCTGTTCTTCTCTTCGCCGAGTCTGAATAGGTTGTAGGGGGCGTTCATGAATTCGAAGAGATTGTAGACCACAATGGTCGGCAACCCGTTTAGCGCCAACGCATAGTTCCGTACGGGCCCGACGACCAGGACTCCGCTGAAATCCTCGGCTATGTCTTGAAGTTCTTCAACAACAGCCTCTGCCGACTGGCCGGGTGCGCTCAGATCGCGCACAATAAACTCGAGTTTGCCGCAGTCGGCTGAAAGTTTGTCCAGAAGCTGATCGTTGGTCAGAAGTGACTCCGGAGCCGCACCGGGGGAACCATGACCCGGAGACGTGAAAACTGTGAATATTCGGCTTTTCATGACGTCGTTGACCATGGTGGAGTCCTTATTGTTTTGAATTGAGCTTGATAACAGCGCCACAACCACAGTTGAGGAAATTGTCGCCCCAGGCTTCTCTAAACATCGCTGTGGCCGCCGCACCGGTACAGTGCGAGGGACCGACCTTCCTGACCTCAAGCGAACGGAACAGCTCGATGATACGATCGACCTGCTTTCGGCTCGCTCCGCCGAGGTGGAAACCTCCGGTTATGAGACGGAATGGTTGGTCCGGACATACTTTGGCGGCACGTTTCGCGAGGTTCTCCACCCCCGGATGCGAACAACCGGTGATTAAGACAATGCCCTTTGCGGTTTCCAGAATCAGGGCTTGTTCTTTCAGCATCATCCCTATCTGGCCGGTAGTATGGATTCGCCTGGTGATCTTTTGCGGCCCCCGCACGGCGACGAGCTCGGCACCCGTCTCCCGTATGTCTGCCTTGAGCGAATCGGGGAATGCATCCGGAACAAACACCTGTACGTCACTGTTTCGTGCCAAAAAATCAGCCAGTCCGCCAGTATGATCCGCGTGAATGTGTGAAAGCACGACGATGTCCACATCACCGGGGTCTTTCCCAAGTACTTCCATATTGCGTAGAAGAATACGCCCATTGCCTCCGGTATCGAACAAAACCGTTTTCGCCCCCCCCTCGACAAGGCAACTCATACCCCAGGCGGCTGTGCATCGCTCGTCGCCTGCAATGTTATTGTACAAAACTGTCAGGACTGTTGGTTTCTCCGACACAGCGGCATCCTCGTTATCTTTAGCAGATAAATGCGATTCTTCCCCCCGCGCACTGACATACGCCACTATAAGAATACCCGCCAGACCACAAAACATGCGGTTCATCATCAGTATCCCTCGAAGACATTCTATTGCGGGCGACCGCAGAGAACGTTAAGAACACTTTTAGCATTTCCTTCCGCTACCTGCTGCCGCGCTGAATTCAGAAGGGAAAGGATCCCTGTCACCTCATCCTGATTATTAACCACCACGAGGTGTTGCGTCTTTTCTCTATCCATCAGTGCGGCGGCTTCTTCAATGTCCCGATCTTCTTTACACCGGACAACATCCTGCCGCATGAACTGGCCGACCGTTGTGCTCGTCGGGTCTACCCCCTCAGCCGCGCAGCAGTTGATGATGTCACGATCGGTGATGAATCCCGCCACCTTATCATTCATCTGGACGACGAGTTCGGCGATACTGAATTCCCGCATGGCCGCGGCGGCTTCCTGAATCGTCTGATCCGCCGATAAGGAGTGAACCGGTGTACTCATGCATTCGCGCACCTTCATTTTCCTATCCTCCTGTTTTTGCCATTTTTTACTTACATCGGCGATAGTATCACAGCGGACACGCGTTGCATGCCTTTACGATAAGAACGCATCCGCTTTTCCGCGCTGCCTGTTCGTATCCGAGTCTTAACGCTTCGAATACCTTTTGGGACTCTCCTCTTACGATCGAGCTTAGCGGTGTATGCTCAATGTCACAACCATGTGCTTCAAGAAGATCCGCGAAATCCTTCACCGGGTGCTCGAGATGTTCTTCCGCGAGCGGATAGAGGCTCACTTCCAATTCTACCTGCATTGATTCTGTTCCTTTTTTTCTTGTTTCATCAAAAACCCGACTTGACTCTCATTCTATCACTAGTATAATGTTTGACAAATAAAACGTCAAGGCTTGATGTCAAAACTGGATTCGTAAAAAGGAGACAATGCAATGACGACGATTTTAGAACTGAATGATGGGAATTTCACGGAGACGATCAAGGAAGGCATTACACTGGTCGATTTCTGGGCGCCCTGGTGTGCGCCTTGCCGAATGCAGGGGCCTATTGTGGAGAAAGTTGCACAACAAGTTGGGGCGGATGTGACGATTGCCAAGGTCAACGTGGACGAGGCCCGTCAGGCCGCTATGGACCTGGGTATCCGTGCTATCCCTACGGTTATTGTGTTTAAGGAGGGGCAGCAGGCGGAGCAGTTTGTAGGTGTTACGGATGAGTACACCCTGCTGAATGCGATAGAGAACGTGCTGGTTCTGTCAAAGTCCTATGAAAACGAATGAAAAACGATGGGAAACACTTCACCGTACACTTCCTCGCACACTCAACCGCCACACTTCTTCGGATACACTTAAACGACTCTCTTGAAACCGCCTGCGTGGGGCCGGGTAAGCGGTTCGGTTAAGGGTATCCGAGTAAGAGTGGCGGTTGAGAAGGCGTTTAAGTGCCCCGGAACGGGGGAGACGGTCAGGATATGGATAAACCCCGACAGGAAAAAGGATTAGACAAGAATCCGCCCTGTCAGTTTTGACAAAACGATCGAAAAAGCAAAGGAGATGACTGATGCCCATCTATGAATACAAATGTACGAAATGCGGTAAGACATTCGATTTCTTCGCACGGAAGGTCGCTGAGGCGGCGGAAAAATGCCCGGAATGCGGCGCGCCTAATCCGCGGAAGCAATTTTCGACGTTCAGCACAGGGGAGGGCGGCGTTTCTTCCGAAGGCTCTTCCTGTGTAACCGGGACATGTCCGACAGGAACATGCCCGTTGTAGAGTTAAGGGATTGAGAGTGGATCCATGATGTATTGGTCACCAGATAGAAAGTGTTGCGTGCAGAAATGAAAACCAACGAAATAAAAGTCGTATTCCAGCCGAGTGGACGCAGTGTGTTTGTCCTTCCGGGGACCCTTTTGCTGGAGGCGGCGGGCCGCGCCGGCATTGTGTTGCAGACACCGTGCGGCGGCCGTGGCACATGCGGGAAATGCAAGGTACGAATTACGGGTGGGGCATGTGCTCCTTCCAGCGCCGGCAAGCAGGAGCTTTCCGCGGCACAGATAGATGAAGGGTACCGTCTGGCTTGTCAGTCATACGTTACGGAACCGCTGGTGGTTGACATACCTCCGGAGTCCCGATTCGAGGCAGGCGAGCAGATCCTGACCAGTCATGCAGGCGAAAAGGCCACGCTTGAACCCATTGTGTCAAAGCGATTTTTTGAGCTGGATGCACCGACGAGCCGGGATGCGATTTCTCTGGTAACGGACGGTAACGAAACGAATTTTATGATTGTCCCGGCTGAAGATTCCGGGAACGGTGAACCGATTTTCCTTTGGCAGAAAGACGTTCGTGAACTCCAGCTGGCTACAGGTGCCATCCGGGCTGGCATTAACTTGCTTTTACGGCGGGTTGGGCTCGCGCCCGACGATATCCACAGTGTTCTTCTGGCGGGTGCATTCGGTAATTTTATTCGCAGAAACAATGCACGCCGAATCGGTCTTCTGCCTCAGATTCCCTGCGGGCGCATTCAGTTCATCGGTAATGCCGCATCGCTGGGCGCGAAGCTGGCGTTGCTTTCGTCCGGAGAACGAGAGCGAGCGACTCGGTTGCGGCAGGGCGCGGAGCATGTCGACCTGTCCCTCGACCCTGAGTTCCAGATGGAGTTCGGTATGGCCATGATGTTCCCGGCGGATGATGTGGATGCATGCGTCGAGGACGTGCATGAGTAGCGTATTACTTTGGGAGAAAGCGAGATGGAGAAAGTTGTTATTATAGGCACCGGCCCGGCCGGCCTTTCCGCCGCTATCTACGCAGCGCGAGCGGAACTGAACCCGCTGGTCATAGAAGGCAGTATACCGGGCGGCCAGTTAATGGTATCGCATGCGATCGAGAATTATCCGGGTTTCCCGGAGGCTATAAGTGGTGTTGAACTGATGGAGTTGTTTAAACGCCAGGCTGAGAGATTCGGGGCCGGTTTTCTGACCGGCGATATCACGGCATTGCATCCTGGTGATGGCGGGTATGTCCTGACCCGGGGTTCCGAGAAAATTGACACGCGGACCGTTATTATCGCCACTGGTGCACAAGCTCGGCGTCTGCCTATTCCTTCCGAATCGAAATTTTACGGGAAAGGTGTTTCCGGTTGTGCGACATGTGACGGGGCATTTTTCCATGATCGGGACGTAATTGTAGTCGGTGGCGGAAATACGGCCATGGAAGATGCTGTTTTCCTGACCCGGTTTGCCAGCTCCGTTACAATTGTTCATCGCCGTAACTATTTGCGGGCAGCACCTGTTGAGGTCAAAAAAGCAAAAGAAAACCCGAAGATTAAATGGATGATTCCCTGGACAGTTGAAGAAATATCCGGGAATGACGTCGTGACAGGGGCCACACTGAAGAATCAAGAGACGGGTGAAATGCGGGACGTGACTTGTGATGGCATTTTTGTTGCTATCGGGCATGATCCCGAAACAAACTTATTTCGGAAAGTGGTCGATTGCGATGAATACGGCTTCATAAAGGTTCAGGCCGGATCATCACACACATCAGCGCCCGGAATATTTGCCTGCGGAGATGTATGTGACCCAGCCTATAAGCAGGCTGCTGTTGCCGCGGGACGCGGGTGCATGGCGGCTCTCGATGCACAGAAATATTTGGAAGTGACAGGATATTGACCCAAGGCAATGACTAGGCGTACCGTCTTATTGGGGAGCCGGGTGCCCCCTTCGTACTTCCTCTTTCCCTGCCCGGTTCCCCTTCCATTGTTTTCTGCTAGTTTTCACTCTGCCTCTTTGAAATCACCTTGCGTGTACTGAGGTGCCGATATCAAATGGATTCTCATTTTGAGTTTGAGTCGGAGGAACGGTCTCGCCGCCTGCCGAATTTGTGGCTTGCGCGTTCCTTGTCTTGATCCGAGGCTTCCGGCCATATTGAATGTTTGAACTGGTCATAGTACTGGTTGGCATTCCATTCCTCTTCAGTCACTGTCTCACTCATGGGGGTTATGTCGCCGTCCAGTAAGTTTCCCACCAACTCGTCGTACTCAATGAGTGTTGTCGGGGCATGCCCGGAAGTCAGCAGTCGGTATGCCTGGATGATAAGGCGGGCGATGACACCGTTTGGATACCCCTGTACAACATCGGTGTCACGGTCGGGACCGTGCGGACTCACGAGCTTGATTTGCCGACGAAAGTTGCGTTTTGATCTCGTCCGCATCATAAATCGTCGACACGCCAAGCAACTTCATTGCACGCTGCCGGAGTTCGATATCTTTTAGTTTTTTCATTGTAAGCATTTCACAGAAGATGAAATCTGGATATGCACCGTCGTCACTGGAGCAACGTCGAAAAATGACGTTCAGACCCAGCAAAGCTGAGTTGAACACCGGCGCAGCCCCAGCGGTCAAGTCCATTCGGGGCGGGGTTATGAAACCACCATTTCTCCCAATGCCATTTCCGCGGCATTGACCAGCGGGTAGGCAATCGGGGACGCAGTCAGTGCCGGGTGTGTGCCGGTCTGGAAAATCGCAATATCTTCGGCCGTCATACGAGTTTGTATGCAGGCGGAGAGGGCGTTGATGATTTCGCCTGCCGTAGCATCCCCCATGACCTGTCCGCCGAGGATGGTGCCGGAGTTCCTTTCAAAGACAAGCTTGAGAACTGTCTTAACCGCGCCCGGCATCTTGCCGGGATGGCGGTTGGGGCCCTCGACCGTTGCCGACACGATGCGATAGCCGCGGTCACGCGCCATGGTCTCGGTCAGGCCCGCTGTTCCCATGGCCAGGTTGCCGACCGCCGTGGACCAGACACCGACCGTCCCGATGTTTTCGCGCCGAATACCGTACAAGTTGGCCGCCGCAATGCGTGCCTCGGAGGTGGCGATGGACGCCAGGCGTAGCTTGGAGGGTGCGCCGCCGAAGAACGAGATTTTCTTGGCACAGTCACCGCATGCATAGATATTGGCGTCCGACGTGCGCATGGTGCGGTCAACCGTAATGGCACCCGTCTGAATACCGATTTCCAAGCCCGCCTGGGTTGCGAGTTCGACATTCGGGCTGGCGCCGACTCCCAGAATCACTACGTCTGCCTTGATCTTCGAACCGTCCGCGAGCAGCACGTTGTCGACACTGTCCACGCCTTCAATTGCCTGGACCCGGGACGAGGTGCGAATCGTGATGCCGCGCGACCGTACGTGCTCTTCCATTTCTACACAGAATTCATCATCGTAGGCAAGACTCAGGCAATGCGGTGCAATTTCGATGACGGTGACGTTTTTATTGCCTGCCTTATTGATTTCATCAGCGAACTCGATGCCGATAAAGCCACCGCCGATGACCACGACATCATTTGCCGTTTCCAGTTTTTCGCGTAGCTCGTGCAGATATGCCACGTCTTTCTGAATGGTGAAGACACCGTCGAGATCAATGCCTTCAATCGGTGGTCTGGTAGGTAGGGAGCCGGTTGCCAGTATGAGTCTTTCGTAGCCAACGTCGCCCTGACTTGTTTCCAGCAGTGTTTCCTGACGGTTGATGGCACCAACGTCTGCTTTCAGCAACTCAATCCCGTTTTTATCCAGGAGCGCATCGGGAATCAGGTTGTTTTCAGGCGCGCCGACGGTGCCGAAAATGTAAGGGATGCCGCATGGGATCAACACTTGTTCCTCACGCCGAATGAGGAGTGTCTTCTTTCCCGGATAGTGCCGACGCGCTGTAATCGCGGCCGTGAGCCCCGCCGCGCTTCCACCAATGACAACAATGTCTGACTTCTTCATAAACGTTCCCTTTCACTGGGTTTCGGTCGGTTCTCAGCTTTGTCTCAGCGTAAACCGCATGCCAACAAAACCTGCGTCTTAACAAATTCCCGATTCCGGCGGGCGCAGGTGCGCTAAATCACTCTCGAGTGCCTCAAAGAGACAGCTTTGTGCTTCCGTCAGCACCATGCCGTGCTCGCCAGCCATGACGATCACGTCACGGCAAGTGTAGAATGTCGCCGGCGAATAGAACGGGTGTCCTTCCCGCCCTTTGCGGGCATACAACTGACCCCACGGACGCCGGACTCCCCCGAGCACGCCTTTCAGACACTCGACCTCAACGGGGAAAACATATTTTCCCCGATCACTGTCGAACCAGCCGTCGTACCTCCGCGCATGCCGTTCGAACCGCTCGTATCGTTTTAAATAGTTATTGCGTCGTTCGGACATTCATCCACACACTGGCCGCAGTCGGTGCAGGCTTCTTCGTCAATTACAGCTTTGTCATCTTCCAGCGTGATAGCATCTACGGGACAGATATCCACGCAAAGCCCGCAACCTGTGCATTTTGCTTCATCAACCTGTGCTGACATAGCGCTATTCCTTTCTCAGTTGCCGTTGTAGTAAGTTACTCCCCGGATGGGAGCCTCGGGTAACGTGATTTTTCCGGACTTACCAAAACATTCACGCCATACGTTTTCAAATCACCAAGGCCGTTCGCATTTTTCGCTAACAAACGTTGTTATTCGGTGACTCGAACATTATACTTGAGATAGAACGTAAGTGCAAGCAAAGAAAACGTTTTTCTGGGGGTAGCAAAAATGAGTCTCCCAAGGTTTATACCAGCACTCATCGTTAGCTTTGTGTTCGTTCACAGCGACGAACCGCTGGCGGGTTTTCTCGAAGACATGGGAATTGATAGCGAAGCGAGCGAGTTGGTACGGAAACAAAATTATGCGCCGCGGAAAGCCAAGAAAGCACCGGCGCAACATTCCGGTGCCGAAGGGGTTCCCCCGCTGCCCCTGCCCGCAGTTCCTCTTCGCCGGACCGAGAAAAAAAATCCGCCCCGCCCGCCCGTGTTGGTAGCCAAGGTGTCCTGCCTCAGTTGGAATTGGACTCCTGCGTATAAGTGTGTAAGGTGTTGACTCCTGGCAAAAGAAAGGAGTACAACATGAGCCAGAAATCAAGACGACGTTTCAGCGCCGAGCAGAAGGTTGCCATTCTGCGTGA
>JAIPIM010000159.1 GCA_021734725.1 Minisyncoccota bacterium
ATACGTCAGCAGTGGGCAGGGCGTATTGCTGGACATTGACGTGCAGGGGGCACGGCAGATCCGCTCCCGAATTATTGATACGTCCCTCGGATACGCCACCGAATTTGTGTTCATAGGCCCCCCATCGTATAGTGAAATGGAGCGACGGTTACGCAGCCGCGGCACCGACCGTGAAGACGTGATCGAGCGACGGCTGAAAAATGCCTATAACGAACTCGATGCCTGGAATGAATACGACTTTCTGGTCATTAACGAGGACGTCCAGACAGCGGCGGAACAGCTTCAAGCGATACTGAAGGCCACTACGTGCACGACCAGCCGTATTCTGGGAAACCCGTGGCCGGACCTTGAGAGGGCATTATGACAGCACGGACAAGCCATCGCGGGACAGTCGTTCTCGGCGTCTCCAGCTCCATCGCGGCCTACAAAGCGGCGGACTTGACCAGTAAACTGGTGCAGTCAGGCGTGGACGTTCATGTTGTCATGACACAGAACGCAACGAACCTGGTGCGGCCGCAAACGTTTCGAACTCTGTCGCAACATCCTGTAATCACCGACCTGTGGAGTGTACCGGACTGGCGGCCGGAACATATCGCGCTGGCAGAGCTGGCGCAGGTATTGGTGATTGCACCCGCAACCGCGAACGTTCTGGCAAAACTGGCAAATGGCATTGCGGATGATGCGCTCACAACCTTTGCGCTGGCGCATGAGGGTCCCCTAATTGTCGCACCGGCCATGAACCCGCGTATGTGGCGTAACCCGGCGGTTCGGGAAAACTGCCGGCGTCTCCAGGGACGCGGAGTGACAATCGTTGCACCCGAAAGCGGACGCGTGGCGTGCGGTACCGATACGGAACCCGGCCGATTGGCGGACGTATCCCGCATCGTGAGCACTACGCTCGCCCACCTGGCGGGATTATCGTTGCGCCGTGACAGCACGGACCGCCAGAAGATTCTGGTCACAGCCGGACCTACCAGAGAGGTGATCGACCCGGTCCGATTCATTTCCAATAAGAGCAGTGGGAAAATGGGATATGCCTGCGCTGAAATGGCCCTGGCGGCAGGACACGATGTAACCCTCATTTCCGGTCCAGCCGCCACCGCGCCCCCGCCGGGATGCCGCTTTATCGCGATCGAGTCTGCCGCCGATATGGCCGTCACGGTACGTCGTGAGTTCCCGGACTGTAACCTCCTGATCATGTGCGCGGCCGTTGGAGATTACCGTCCCGCAACACCGGCACAACAGAAGATCAAAAAAACGAAGGGGAAGCTGACACTGACGCTTGAGCGTACGGAAGATATTCTGGCCATTGTGGCGAGCCTCAGGAAACCCACGCAGAAAGTGGTGGGATTTGCGGCGGAGACAGTGAACGTGGACGCCAACGCGGTTGAAAAACTGCACGCTAAAAAACTGGACATGATCGTGGCGAACGACGTAAGCCGACAGGATGCAGGTTTTGGCACGGATGAAAATGTTGTGACGCTTTACTTGCCGGACGGCACGAAGCATTCGCTCCCGCGAATGTTGAAAATCGATGTGGCAGCCGAGATTCTGCGGCATACCCTTCCTCTCTAGAAAGCGCCATCCGAAATCAGCAAACCCGAAGACCCGCTCGCTGAAGACTCGCTCCAGCTGCCGCGTAAACGCGGGACTCAGACCGGTCCGGTAAAATGTCCTTGGGCAAGCGTGCCGCATGGGACAGGCATAGAACACGCCAATACACTATTGGATTCGAACGCCAGTTTTGCCTGAGTTCCGCCTTTCAGGCGGCAGCCGGAGCGAGTCTTCAGCGAGCGGAGTGCGGCTATCGCTCCCGTCGACATCTATGGGTAACGGGCAGCTCTAACCATTGATTGTAAGACCCGCTATTAAGGGTTTCTCCTGAACAAAAACAGGGAATGCCTGATACCTTTCATACGTTATTACCACGATAGTGGGTAGGAAAAACGACGGGATTTGCCTTGCATATTTTATTGAGTCATAGTATAAGTGAACTAAAGGGTGAAGGAGTATATCGATCCCTTTCTTTCCGTGTGCAGTGGATAAGTACGGGAGACGGGTAATAGTAATCGATTCGATCAAGAAAGCGGCGGAGGTTTGATGGTCGACAGTGTACATCCGACGGAAGAGTGATCACACGAGTAACGGGAAGGAGGTGGAATGAGGCTTTACTAGGACGCGCGATGGCCGGGTTCCGGCAAAGGGCGTGAGGGAGCATGACGGGAAGACGAAATAAGCAAGTAGGAATTGGAGAAAGGAGACATCAGGATGAAGTACAAAGATGGTATTCGAAGGACAATGATGGCAGCTACCTTGCTGGTGGCTGCGATAGCCGCGCTGTCTGGATGCGTATGTATGGAACCACAAGCACCGGCGGCGCCGAAACCACAACCGGTTACAAGGGGAACATGCCCCGAAGTGACTGTGTCCGGCGGTTCCGTGATGACTACGCAGCTTTTCCCCACCGGGAACAGCAAATCCAGCGTTATTATGATTGAGTCCAAAAGTTCTCAGGAAGTTATGGTCAATCAGGAGTTCGATTACACAATTGATGTAACAAACCTGACGGACTGCCAACTCTGTGAAGTGGTTGTTACCGAGGAGTTCGACAGTGGCTTGACCCTGAAGGCGTCGTCGCCGCAGGCCAGGTACAACAACAACCGGGCCGTATGGACTCTTGACGGCATGGCGCCGCATGAGACCAAGACGATAAAAGCCCGTCTGGCCGCTTCCGCGGCGGGTGCTTACGAGCACTGCATTGTGGTGGACTATGAACCGTGCATGTGCCAGACCGTGGTTGTGATTGCTCCGGAACTGCAACTGCAGAAAAGTATGCCCGATTCGGTCCTTCTCTGCGATAACATTCCAGTCACGCTCAAGGTCAGCAATACCGGGACCGGCACGGTTCGTAATGTAATGGTTACCGACAACCTGCCGAGCGGCCTGACTGCGCTTGACGGCAGACAAAAAGTTACATTCAATGTTCCGTCGTTGACGGCGGACCAGACCGAAACGCTCTCCTTTACCGCGAAAGCGTCGAGGACGGGTGACTACACCAATACGGCCACCGCCGAGAGCGAAGGGGGCCTGAGTGCCGATGCGACGGCTACCACATCGGTCCATCAACCCGTTCTGGCCATCTCCAAGACGGCCACGGAACGGCAGTTCGTCGGCCGTAACATCAGTTATGACATCACGGTTAAGAACACGGGTGACGCAACGGCTGACAACCTGATGGTGACCGATCC
The DNA here is from genome assembly GCA_021734725.1 of Minisyncoccota bacterium. Lineage (GTDB taxonomy): Bacteria > Verrucomicrobiota > Lentisphaeria > Oligosphaerales > MVZH01 > JAIPIM01. The sequence continues at coordinate 3,249 of JAIPIM010000159.1, forward strand.
GCTGCCGCAAGGCACGGAATTTGTCAGCGCCAGTAACGGCGGTCGGTTGAGCGGCGGCAAAGTCGTCTGGAATGTCGGCAGCTTGGCCGCTGGTAAACAGGCCAGCATGAGTGCGACGGTGAAAGGAACGATGAAGGGAACCGTTCGCAATACGGCAAGTGCGTCAGCGGTATGCGCGGACGCTGTCTCGGATGCTGCCTCCACAACGGTTGTCGGGATTCCCGCGATCCTTCTTGAAGTGATCGACATCGAGGACCCGATCGAAGTGGGCAACGTCGAGACGTACGTCATTACGGTAACCAACCAGGGCAGTGAAGTGGACAAGGATATTGCGATCACCTGTACACTGCCGCCTCACCAGAGCTACGTGTCCTCCAGTGGCGTTACCACCGGTACCGCCGCCGGCCAAAAGGTCACGTTCGCGCCTCTTGCCGAATTGGAACCTGGCGAGAGGGCAGTATGGCGCGTGAGAGCGAAAGCCGAGAAAGCTGGGACCATTCGTTTCACGGTAGAAATGACCAGCGATTTCCTCGAACCGCCACCGGTGATGGAAACAGAAGCCACAAACCAGTACTAGAGGTTGTACTGTGGCCTTGGAAGGCACAAACCAACCGAGTACGCAGTTAACCAAGGTACATGAATCGGCGCCGCGGCCGCACAAACGGCCGCGGTGCCTTTTTTCGTTGGTTGTTGTCAGTTTGGAACGTTTGGAATGAAGTACGCAAAACTACGAATATGGTGGTCAAGATGTCGTATTTCGAAATTCTTGTTCCTAGTTCCTGGTTCTTAGTGCGTGGTTTTGAACTGAGAACGAAGCACCACGAACCACGAACGACTCGCGCGAAGGCTATTTCGCAAGAGTCTTTTTGACGTCAAAGAAAGGAGACACCCTATGCACTGTTTTTCGCGGATCATGCATACTGTCACTCGCAGGCCGAAAACAACTGCGTGCAGAAGCTTGGGACTGATTATACTCGTGTGTACACTGCTTGCGGCGGGGTGCGAAACACTTCAGACAGGCGGGCTTTCGCACGTGCTTGGTACCGCGGCGGGTAACCAAGGGGGCCTGTCCACCTCAACAATCGTTGCCGGGCTTAAGGAAGCCCTGCGTGTGGGGACCCGGAAGACGGTTGAGCAGACATCGCGGGACGGCGGGTACAGCAACAGCCCAACCATTCGCATCCCGGTCCCGGACCGTCTTGAGACAATGGCCTCCGCGCTGCGTAAGGTCGGCCTGGGCGGACAGGTCGATGCATTTGAAGCAAAGATGAATAAGGCCGCGGAGCGCGCCGCGGAGGAAGCCGCACCAGTCTTTATCGATGCCATTCAGGATATGACTTTTGCGGACGCCCGCGATATTCTACAGGGGGATGACACGGCGGCCACCGAATATTTCCGCAATAAAACGCATACTGAACTGACCCGGCGGTATGCCCCCATCGTCAGGCAGCGTATGGAGCAGCTCGGCGTAGTCCGAGTCTTTGAGGATCTCCAGAATCGCTACAACCAATTGCCGTTAGTCTCGGATGTCAATTACCGCATTGAGGACTACGTCGTAGCCGAAGCGCTGGACGGCCTCTTCACCGTCTTGGCGGGTGAGGAACAGAAAATAAGAGAAAACCCGGCGGCACGCACCACGGAGCTTCTGCGACGTGTGTTTGGTGAGTAGTCAAGAACGGTGGCGAGGCGTCAAACGGATTACGCGCCGGATTTTCCAAACGCGTCCAGCGTTCCCTGAACATCATAACAAACGTTGTTACCCTTGTCGCAAAGCGGGGTCGTTTAAGAGTATCCGAGTAAGGGTATCCGAGTAAGGGTGGCGATTACGGGTTCGAGTAAGTGTGCGACAAAGTATGGCGAGTACGTGCTTAAACCGAACGTGCAACACACTTCATCGACCCACTTCGTCCCCACACCTGCTCAAGCAAGGTCTTGAGGCGGAAAATGGTTGCGGTACCGCGACATGTTGATTGTGAATAATGAAGTCTCATTACCGTGGACCGAGCGCGGCTAATCCGTCTGCCGGTATGACGGGGTTATGTCCAGGGCTTCCGTGGGTTGCGGAGCACGTGCCAGGGCCACCTTTCCGGTACGCCCCAACTCGATGATGCCGAACTTATCCATAAGCTCGATGAACGCGTCGATTTTCTCCGATTCCCCAGTCAACTCCATGATTAACGCTTCGTGATGAACGTGCACGATGTCGGCCTTGAAAATGGCGGCGATTTGCATGACTTCATTACGTGACTTGCCGCTCGCCTTGACCTTAATCAGCATCAACTCGCGAGACACGAAGCCGCTGCCGGTCAGGTCGGTCACTTTCACGACGTCAACCAGTTTATGCAGTTGTTTATCGATCTGCTCCAGAACCTCGTCGTCCCCCGTCGTCACAATGGTCATCTTGGACATTGAAGGATCGTCTGTCGGTCCTACCGTCAAACTGTCGATATTGAACCCGCGTCCGCTGAAAAGACCGGCGATACGCGCGAGCACTCCGAACTTATTCTCGACCAGCACTGAAATGGTATGTCGCATCTGTCTATCCCTCTCGTTTGAATCTTTCCACAAGGTCCGATTCGACACACTGAAACGTGTTCATGGAATGGTAATATCCTAACCATTTTCTCTCCAACAAGTATAAACGCACCATGCTCGGAGTCAACCGCATATGCTTCCCGCCGCTGTGGATTTCACGACAAACACAGTTACATTGCGTACTTTTCGCATAAGGTCTAAGGTCACTCAACTCAAAGGGAGCCTTGCGTCCATGTCCGCCGATTCGATGCCCAAGGCCTATCAGCCGGCCGAAGTTGAGAACAAATGGTATCCAGCATGGGAAGCTCGCGGCTATTTCCGTGCCGAAGCCGCTTCCCCGAAACCAACCTATACCATCGTGATCCCGCCGCCGAATGTCACGGGGATGCTGACGCTGGGGCATGTGCTGAATAATACCCTCCAGGATATTCTTATACGCTGGAAAAAAATGGAGGGCTTCGAAACGTGCTGGGTCCCGGGCACGGACCATGCCGGTATTGCCACACAATCGAAGGTTGAACGGCACCTGAAAGAAACGGACGGGGTTACACGTTACGACTTGGGACGGGAAGAGTTTCTCAATCGCGTCTGGGAGTGGAAAGAAAAGTATGGCGGCACCATTATCCGGCAACTGCGTCGACTCGGCACGGCCTGCGACTGGGAGCGCGAACGATTTACGCTGGACGAAGGTTTGTCGAATGCAGTAGAAGAAGTGTTCATCCGGCTGTACGAAAAAGGCCTCATTTACAAAGGGCACCGAATCATCAACTGGTGTCCGAAGTCCCGAACAGCACTGTCCGATGAAGAAGTCACTTACCGCCAGGAACAGGGTAAGCTGTGGTATTTCCGATATCCGCTGACCGATGCATCCGGCTGCATTACGGTTGCCACTACGCGTCCCGAGACAATGCTTGGCGATACCGCGGTGGCCGTTCACCCCGATGATGAGCGGTTTAAGGCGTTCCACGGAAAAACAGTCATGCTGCCCCTCGTCAATCGCGAAATTCCCGTCATCTGCGACGACTACGTGGAGCGTGAATTCGGTACGGGCGCCGTCAAGGTCACTCCGGCCCATGATCCCAATGACTACGAGATGGGCCTTCGGCACAATCTGCCTACCGTCAATGTAATGAACGATGACGGCACCATGAATGCCGATGCCGGCGAGGCATACGAGGGCATGGATCGCTACGAATGCCGCAAAGCCGTGGTCAAAGCCATTGAAGCAGAGGGGTGCCTGGAGAAGGTTGACGACCATGTTCACCAGGTCGGCTACTCCGAACGCGGCGATGTCCCCGTCGAGCCGCGGCTCAGCGAACAATGGTTCGTAAAGATGAAGCCCCTGGCCAAGCCCGCGTTGCGGACGGTCTTGGACGGCACCATAAGGTTTTACCCCGATCGGTGGGTGAAAACCTATCGCCATTGGATGGAAAACATTCGGGACTGGTGTATCAGTCGCCAGTTGTGGTGGGGGCACCGTATTCCCGCCTTCTATTGCGCCGGTTGCGGCGAAATCATTGTGGCCCGCGAGGCTCCCCGGGAATGTCCGAAGTGCCATACCCACGAATTCCATCAGGACGAGGATGTCTTGGATACGTGGTTCAGTTCCTGGCTCTGGCCGTTCTCCGTGTTCGGTTGGCCGGACGACGAGGGCGACTTGAAAAAGTTTTACCCAACTCAATCTCTGGTCACTGGACCCGACATCATCTTCTTCTGGGTGGCGCGCATGATCGTGGCAGGCTTGGAATTCATGGGCGACATCCCGTTCTCCGATGTGTATTTCACGTCGATCATCCGTGACGACGAAGGCCGGAAACTTTCAAAAAGCCTGAACAACTCACCGGATCCTCTCGATGTGATCGATACCTACGGTGCGGACGCTTTGCGGTTCACCATGATCTATATCTCACCTATCGGACAAGATCTCCGGTACAGCAATGAGAAGTGCGAAATCGGACGCAATTTTGCAAATAAAATGTGGAACGCCAGCCGATTCCGTAAACAACAAGGGCCCCCGACCAACCACTGGCGGGATATCAGCGATATCGGCAGCACCAAATTACGGGCCGACGACAAGTGGATTCTAGCTCGGATAAACGCGGTGGTCACCGAAACAACGGAGGCCCTCGCACAGTTTCAATTCCATGATGTAGCACACTCGTTGTATGAGTTCGCATGGAATGAATTCTGCGATTGGTATCTTGAATCGGCCAAGGCCGTGTTCTATGAAGGGACGGACGACGAAAAGAAAACGGTGCTGCGTGTATTCGATTTTGTCATGTCCAGTCTGCTCCGGCTTCTCCACCCCATCATGCCGTTTGTCACGGAAGAACTGTACCACCAGCTGGGGTTCTGTGGAACGGATGAGACCATCATGTATGCTGAGTGGCCCACTCCGATGGAGAAGCAACGCTTGCAGGACGCAGGGGTCACCCCAGACCTGGTGAAAGCAGTGCGCAATAAATTCGAACTGATCCGTGCAGTCCGAAACGTCAAGGCCAGCTACCAGATTCCACCGGCCAAAAAACTCCACGTCGTGCTCGCACCCATCGATCGGGAAAGTCAAGCGTTTTTGAAAGCAGACATGACATCCCTGCGAGCATTGCTCTACGCCTCACGGGTTGACGTGGAACCCAGCTACGAACCGCAAGGTCCTACAGGGACGGCAGTCAGCACCATGGGAACAGCCTACCTCCCGCTCGAAGGCATCATTGATGTGGCGGCTGAACGGGCGCGCCTGGAAAAACAGGAAGGCGAACTGCTGGCCTTACTCGAAAAGTCAGAGAAAAAATTGAATAACGAGAATTTTGTCGCCAAAGCGCCCGATGAAGTGGTGGAAAGAGAACGATCGCGAGTCGATGAACTGAACGAAAAAGCGGGCCGCGTACGCGATCAACTCGAGACACTGCAGTAGGGTAATCGACTGTGACGTCCTGCCTGAGGGCCAACGCCTCGGTGAAAACCCTGTGGGCCGAAACGATAACCTGGAAATAACCAAGGAGTCCTTATGGAAATGGAAAAACAGATCCGCGAAGTCTGCGATCAACTCCGCGCCCAACTTCAGGCGGACGGCGGCGATATGGAAGTCATCGACGTTCACGGCACCAAAGTTCTGGTTCGCCTCCATGGCGCCTGCAGTGGGTGCCCGCATGCGGCCATAACATTGAAAAACGGTGTCGAGCGAATCCTCCAGCAAAAAGTGAGTGAAGACATCACCGTCGAACGGGTCGACTAGCCTGAATAATTCATGAGCCATCTACTGCGAGGCGCCATTGCACGCAATCTCAACAACTTACAGCCGCCGCCGACCTTGACGTACGTCAGTACGCCCGCGTCCGGCTTACGGCTGTAAGTTGTTGATCTCACGCACACTGGCTTCTCTCGTGACGAAGTTCATGAATTATTCA
>JAIPIM010000160.1 GCA_021734725.1 Minisyncoccota bacterium
GGCCGCGCCATGCCAGGCCTGTGCCGCGCCATGGGCGTACCCATGGAGACTGACACCCAGTGGATTGCGATGACCAAAGTCACCCCAATCCGTGTTAAGCAAACCCAGCGCTCCATTCTCGCGACCGATGGCCGCAAAATTCGATACGTTGGCTATGGCGCTTGGCAGGTCGGTTCCGTGCCGCTGCCAGCTTTGGGTCCCCGGACAGACCACCACGGGGATCCCTGCATTCGTGAACTCGGACGTACGCGGCATCCGTTTCCCGTGAGGCGCGTAATCCCAGTTAAGCATCACAACATCCTTCGGGAACTCAGGAATCAGTTCACTGTGCTCAAGTACAATATCCCCCCACATGTTCATTCGTTTTCCAAACCGTTCACACAACTCATAGACCTTGAGCAGGAAATTAAGATAAACCCGCCCCGCACCCTGTTTCTCGGCGGCATCGGCGCTGCGGCCTTTACCGAGCTCCCAAGGTTCGTCGCAGCACACATTGACTTCGTCGGCTTCAAACAGCGGCAGGAACTCGCGATATAATTCTTCCACCAGCGTAATGGACCCGGGATCGGTGGGGCACAGCATAGTACCGCCCTCCCAGCCCATGGCACCGGGGAGTTCGGCCAAATGCCGATAGCGCGGCAGCTGCAGGGTTAACTCATTATGGCTCAATGTAGCCAGGGATGGAATGAATCGGATGTGATGTTTCTTGCAGTGTTCCTGTACGGCAAGCATGTCCGACGGCGAATACGGGCTGTGTCCCCGACCAATATCCGGATGCTCGTTCCATTTGAATCCGTTTTTGATGTACAATTGGAATTCATTGATCTTCCAACTCGCCAACCGTTCCACCAATGCTTTCAGAGTCTTCACTTTCGGCGGCTTGCCTCGTGCGCAGTCGAGGTATACACCGCGCCGCTGGAAGTCCGGTTCGTCTTCAATCCGCACGGCGGGCAGGCTCGGAGCGCTACGTCGACAGCGTATCATCTCGCGCAGAGTCTGTATCGCGTAATAAACCCCGGCATCTCCGGAACTGGTAATCTCTATGCCATCCGACGTGATATGGATGCGATAGGCTTCCGGATTGGTTATCCCAGCGTCGCGTGTAACCCATAGAGAGCAAGGAACGCCGGCCCGAAACTCTAGACACGGTTTCAGGCCGTACCGCGCTTGCAGATCCTGCGCCAGCTGTTCCAAGGGGAGTTTGTCCGTTAAGCGCGGAGAAGTGACAACCGGCATCGCCGGCCACGTGAACGCACCGTTTTCGTCAGTCCAAGATTTGACCGGAATCAACAACCGATCGGATACCAATTCAGACATTGCTTACCTCCTGTTTTTTTGAGGCTTTTGCATCGCCGATATAACCGATTCAAGGTGCATGCCACGTGACCCTTTGAGAAAAAGCCACGTCCCTTTTTTTACTCGCCGCTCAAGGTACGGTACCGCGTGAGCGGCGTCCAAGAATGATGGCACATCGCGCCCGGCCGCGGCTTGCATCATCAGCGGGCCGACGGTCACAACACGTGCGTCGGACACACGCTGGGCCACCCACTCCAAGAGGGTCTCGTGGGCCGCTCTTGAATCATTTCCAAGTTCAAGCATATCTCCGAGCACAACAATCTTCTGTTCGTCAGATGTGCCATTGCTCACTTCCAGGAACCACTCCACCGCGGCACGGACACTGTCCGGGTTGGCGTTATACGCATCGTTCACCCAGGCAATGCCATTTCGCCGGCAAATCTCCATACGCATCGCCGGCAGCCTCGTCTGGGCCAGCCCGGCTGCAATCGTATCGGGATCGATGCCCAGCGCCGTACAGGCAGCAGCCGCGGCAGCGGCATTCGAAGCCTGGTGTCGACCACCGACGGCCCACGTCACCATCCGCTCCTCCCCCGCATCCAGCCACCGCAGCGAACACTTGAACGTATTATCACCGGCAAGCCCATAATAGTTCACCATAACGTCTTCTTGCCCCGACGCTCCGAAGGTCAGCTTTCGGCGCTCCCCGGCACAATCCCTCAGAATTTCGACTTGTTCGCAATTCTGAGGAAAAACGGCAACGCCATCTGGGGGTAATGCGGAGAACAGCGCTCCTTTCTCCCGCGCGACGCCCTCCAAAGTGAGCAAGTACTCCAAGTGGGCATGGCCAACGTTGGTGATAACACCGACCGTCGGCTGGACAATGGCAGCCAGCGATGCAATTTCGCCAGGGTGGTTTGTTCCCAACTCCAACACCGCGGCCCGGTGATGGCTGCGAAGACGTAATACGTTTCTGGGCACCCCAAAGTGGTTATTGGTATTGCCTGCCGTGGCCAACACGTGCCCCGGATACGCTTTCTCGAGAATCGCCTCAACCATCGCCCGGCAACTGGTCTTGCCACTGCTGCCAGTGACGGCTATTACAGGGACCTCCGCAAACAATCGACGGTGAGCCGCGGCAATCTGGTGGAACGCGCAAAGGGTATCCGGTACACACAACTGAGCGATACCGCGTTCACGCAACAGAGCCTGCACGGCATCACCCATAAGCCTGTCTGTGCATACACCCGCCACACTTCTCTTCACAGCGTCGGCGACGTGCGCGTGCCCGTCCACGCGGTCTCCGCGAATAGCAACAAACAGACTGTCGGCAAATGCCTCCCGGCTGTCGTCAACGATGCCTGTGACGTGCATGGCCGGCTCCGGTGGCGGTACGAGCCAGCGACCGTCGGTTATTGATGCGATCTCCTGGAGGGTAAAAAGCATGGTTGTTATGGTTCGTATAGGGGGCTACACACTCACAGAATGCCGGCATCCTGCATGGCCTTGCGCGTTTCTTCGACGTCACTGAAAGGTAACTGGCTACCCGCAACTTCCTGATACGTTTCGTGCCCTTTTCCGGCCACCAGTATCAAGTCCCCCGGGGCCGCGTTGCGCACCGCCTCGTGAATCGCCTGCCGCCGGTCTACCACATATTCAACCTCAGCATTCTCAGGGATCCCCCGCCGGATGTCGCTCAGGATGTCTTGCGGATCCTCGGACCGTGGATTGTCGCTGGTTACAATAACGCGGTCCGCCAGGCGTGAGGCCACTTCACCCATTCGCGGGCGTTTTGTCTTGTCTCGATCCCCACCGCAACCGAAAACAACAATCAGCTTATTCGGCTCTAATTCGCGCAACGTTGTAAGCACGTTACAAAGGGCATCGTCCGTGTGGGCGTAGTCCACAAGAGCGCGAATCCCGCGTTTGCCGGCGATCGGCTGCAGTCTTCCCGGCGCCCCCCGGAAACGTGCTACTGCTTCTGCAATTCCGGCCGGGGAAAGTCCCAGTGCCAATGCCACAGCGGCAGCGCCAGCTACATTGTAGATATTGAACCGTCCAAGGAGTGGCGCGGAAAGCCGGTGGGATTCACCGTTCAGCTGGAGTGTCAGTTGTATGCCGTCAAGGTCCGAGACCATGTCTCTGATGCGAACGTCCGCCGATGGCGCTGTGCCGAATGCCAGTGGCCGGACCTCGCTGTTGCCTTCCTGCAAGAATTCGTACAGACGAAGGCCATAGGCGTCATCGCAGTTGATCACGGCAGGCGCATGCGAGCACAGGTACTCGTCGAAAAGCACCGTTTTTGCCGCAAAATAGTTCTCCATCGTTCCATGGTAATCGCAGTGATCGCCGGTAAGGTTAGTGAACAATCCGGCGGCGCATTTTACCGAGCCAGGTCGCCGCTGCACCAGAGCGTGACTGGACATTTCCATGACAACATAGTTCATGCCGGCCCGGTACATGTTCGCAAACAATCGCTGCAGATCGAAGGGGGTGGGCGTAGTACGGGTCGCGGAGCTGACATGGTGCCCGATCTCGTACTGTACAGTGCCAATCATGCCAGTTTGCAATCCGGCATGCCGCAATATATCCCGCAGCAGATAGGCACATGTCGTTTTGCCGTTTGTCCCCGTGATGCTGACAAGGCTCAGGTGGTTCGCCGGATAACCGTACGCTGCTTCCGCAATGCGCGCAGCCGCCGCGTATGCATTCGAAACGTGCAAAAGGGCAACATGGGGGGGTAAGTTCAAGACCCGCTTGGCAACAATGGCGGCGGCGCCCGCTTCAACAGCTTCGCCGATGAACTCAGTGCCGTCGAATCGACTCCCGGGAATGGCAACAAACACCCAACCGGGACGGACCTCACGTGAATCGGCCGTTGCTCCTGTAATGAAAGTACCCAGATCCCCTCGGGACGAAACCAAGAGGTCGCCAAGTGCATCATGGTAAACTTGCAACGGCTGGGCCTGAATCATACGTGGGCTGTCTTCCTGACTTGTCCTGCTCCCGTGACACCGCGCGCGCTCTGGCTGGCGCAACCTGTAAATACCTCAGTGTCTTTTCCGCGATCCGGCTGAATGCGGGGGCTGCAACGGTACCGCCGTAGTAACCGTTCTTGGACGGTTCGTCCACCGCAACCAAAAGTACAAACGCCGGGGCATCCGCGGGAACGAAACCGACAAACGAGGCAACGTACTTATCGTTGTCATAGGAGCCATTAATAAATTTCTGTGCCGTCCCGGTTTTCCCGGCCACATCATACCCCGGAACAGCCGCTTTCTCCGCCGTGCCACCATCCCGCGTCACCATCTTCATGGCGGCAACAATCTTGGCGGCGGTACCCGGACGAAGAACCCGCCGCTTTACTTCCGGGACATTGGCATCTACAAGGCCTGTAAAAGGATCTTTGATACGATCAATAATATAGGGCTGCATCATCACGCCGTCATTCGCCAACGCGCAATATGCCTGAACAATCTGCAACGGGGTTGTCAATATCCCTTGACCGATGCAGAAACGACTCACAGACAGACCGTCCCAGTCAGGCACGGCACGCAATATGCCTGGGGCTTCATCGCTGAAACCGATCCCCACCGGCTCACCAAATCCAAATCGCCGAAGGGTCTGGTAAAGACGACGCTTCCCCATCGCTACGGCAATTTTGGCCGTGCCGATGTTGCTTGACCTCTGTACAATCTGCCACACCCGTAGTCTGCCATACTGGTGACCACTGTCACGGAGACGGCGACGACAGAAGACCCAATACCCATCTTCACAGTCGACAACGGTATTAAGCCCAACCACCCCGTAATCCAGGGCGCCGGCAATACTGACACATTTCATGATCGAACCAGGCTCGAATCCGTGACTCAGAACCCGGTTCTGATAGTGCTTATCACGCATTGCCGCGGCGTCTCTGACATTCGGATCAAACGTCGGGTATTGCGCCAGGGCCAGGATCGCGCCAGTCCGCGGATCCGCCATGACACCGTACGCAGCAGCAGGTGCATGCTTCTCAACCATCGCCGCTATTTCTTCCTCAACAATACTCTGAATGGGTTCGTCAATGGTTAAATACACCTCCGCACCGTTGCGGGGCTTATCCTCATATCCGGATCCATTATCCAGTTTGTGCCCCTTGCGGTCGCGTTCAAACACCGCGGTTCCCGCCGTTGGCAGCAGCTGGTTGTTCAACAACCTTTCCACACCTGAGACTCCCTGGCCGTTATCATGCAGAAACCCAAGAAGATTAGCGCATAATGTGTGTTTGGGGTAATAGCGGCGATAACTGTCTACAAAGCGGATGCCGGAAAGATGATAGGCCGCCAGCCCCTCGGCCACTTGAATCGGCACGCCCCGCTTCACCGTCACTTCAATGCCCTCCGATGCGAATCGCCGCATAAGGACCCGCGCTGGCACATCCAGCTGCTGACTCAACAAACGCGCCATTTCCAGGTTGGTCTTCGTAAACCGGCGCGGTTCGGCCAAAACATCGCGACAGGCAAGATTTCCCGCCAGAAGATTGCCCTGCACATCATAAATCTCTCCCCGTTCCCCCTTCTCTTCCTGATGTGCGGTATATTTCCGACGGGCCTTTTGAAAAAGTTCGTCGTTCCGCACAATCTGCAGGTTGTACACATGGCAGGTCAAACCCACGAACCCCGCCAATAAAAAGGAGAGGAGGCTGAACGCCCTTACTAAATACACGCCACGTTGCATAAGGATCCCGCCAACAACATTATTGCACCAATGCCCACAATCATGATTCAGACCTCAACGGCGCGCCAGAAGCCCCACTTCATCCCCGCTCTCCCCGTCGCCGCTGGACCGATGCATCGATACACGGCGAACTTGTCCCGGATAGGGTGGACGGAGTTCAAGATCGAAACGGCGGACCGCGGACACTATGTACCGCCCGCTCTTGTACGTTTCAAGCTCAATACGAAGATTACCCACCTGCTTCTCGCGAAGTTCGTGCTCGCGTCGCAGCGTGGCAAGCCGTTGCTCAAGTTTCTCCGTCGTGCTCTGCAACCATACAAATGCCAGAGCAACCGCCAACGCCGGAATAATGACGACCAACAACCGCCACACCACCCCGGCACGACTGACCTGAGCCATGTTGCTCTCCAGCATTTCGTACCGATATAGTCTCGTGGCTGCTGTGCTTCTCATTCTTGTACTCCTGCTGACTCTTTTTATTCTCGCGCCCTCCCGTTCCATGAGGACCTGGCCAAAGATTCAGATTCACTCCCCGACGAACTGTCAAGGAATCACGTTCTGCGTGGGCAAGCGCTCAGCCGCTCGCAGTTTGGCGGATGAAGCCCGCGGGTTAACAGCCAATTCTGCGTCACTTGCCTGCACGGGTTTACGCGTCAACACCCTTAGTGTTGCCTGTTTTTGGCATCGACATTCCGGAAAATCCGGTGGACATATACAGGTCTTTGCTGCTTCCCGATACACGTGTTTCACAATCCGGTCTTCCAGCGAATGAAAACTGACAACCACCAATCGCCCGCCAGAGGCGAGCACTTCGACAGCAGCATCCAACCCGCGCTTGAGCTCGCCCAATTCGTCGTTGACGGCAATACGAAGGGCCTGAAAACATCGCGTGGGGGGCGGCAAATGGCCGTGACGTGCCGGCCCCACGATACGCGTCACCAGTTCCGCAAATTCCTTCGTACGGCTCCATGGGCGTTCCTTGCGCCGACGAACCACGGCCCGAGCCACACGTCCCGCTTTCCGTTCCTCACCGTAGTCTTGGAAGATACGGCGTAATTCAGCCTCGTCCGCCGTATTCAAAATTGTGGCAGCAGTCGTGGATGCCCGTTGGTCCATACGCATGTCCAGGGGAGCATCAAAGCGGAAGGAAAAACCGCGTTCGGGGCGGTCAAGATGCGCTGACGAGACCCCAAGGTCAAGCAGGACACCGTCAACCAAATCCCACCCAACAGTACCCAGCACTTTTTGCATCTCGCTGTATCTCCCGTGCGCGAGGTGAACTCGGTCGCCAAAGGACGTCAACCGTTTGTCCGCTTCGGTCAATGCGTCCCAATCTCGGTCTATGCCGAGAATCTCAACATCATCGGATGCCTGGAGCAGAGCCTCTGCATGGCCTCCAAAGCCCACCGTTCCGTCCAGCAGCCTGCTCCCCGGCTTGGGGGCAAGGTAGCTTATGACCTCGTTGATCATGACTGGGCGATGGACGTCGTTCATGGCTTAGTTCCGCGTCACTTTTTTCAAGATGTCGGTGAAATCATCGCCTCGTTCCTGGATCTGCTGGATAACGTCAAGCCCCGTGTCGCTGTCTATTTGCCGTTCCGCCCACGTTTCAGGTCGCCAGATCTGTATCGTTGTCACCGCGCCCAGAAGCAACGCGCGATCGCTGATGTTCGAGTGGGCCATCAACTTTGGCGTCAGGCTTATTCGTCCCTGCTTGTCGCACACACATTCCTGTGCCATAGACCCTATGGTTGCCAACGCAACCGCGGCTTGGGAGTCGGCAAACGAAACCTTGCGCAACTTATCCAGCAATTCCTGAAACGTAGGTGCAGGTACGGCTTGAACGGATCCGTGACGGCCCGGCAACAGGAAAAAATGGTTTTGGCGGGGGTCAGGCTGGCGCCACTGGCTTGGGATGGCAACACGCCGCTGGCCGTCGACGGTATACTCGTATTCCCCGAGGAACCATCCGGCGGCGGTTGTGTTGTCTGTGCCTTTACTCACCTAACGTCCCCTATTTAACCCTTTTTTCACCTAACACTACTGTGGAAATCAGCACATGGCAAGTCCTGCCACACTTTTTTTTGAAAAAAAGGAGGAGGGGAAGAGAGTGAGCAGCTTCCCACGGATGTAAGCCGGATTCTGTGCCCTGCCCTAAGACAGGCGACGACCATTCATCTAAGCGACTGGTACCCGGGACTGTCGCGCGGAGAGCGCGGTGATGCGGGCCACATCGTCGTCCCCTATTTAGTCTTGCTCCGGAAGGGGTTTACCCTGCCCCCTCGGTTACCCTCGGGGCGGTGGGCTCTTACCCCACCTTTTCACCCTTATCCCGATCTCGCCGCCAGCGGCTGTCGGGACGGTATTTTTTCTGTGGCACTTTCCTTCCCGCGGCATATCGTCCGCGGTATCCTTCGGAGGAAGGACTTCCCGCCCTGTGGAGTCCGGACTTTCCTCCCCGATACTTCGGGGCGGCCGTCCTCCGCGGGCAACTGCTCACACTATAAGATAGCCGTTACAACACCTTGGTTCCAGGTGACGCGCCACGAGTTTAGGTGGCACCCTAAAGTTGATCGTGTGTGGCGCATCGTGGGCCTGGCACACAGTGCTCGGCGGCTGTTTCAGAAAGACAAGGCCGTCAGGGGGGTGTGCCCGCGCCAACTTCTGCATCAGCCATTGGAACATGTTCCTCCACTGCCCTCCGCAGGCGATTCGCAAGAATCTCCGGGAAACTGTTCAAACAACGGTTGAGCATGGTCCGTTTCATCTGGTCAAAAGGCGGGAGCCCGCGGCGGTCCTCGGATCCTTTTACCTGATTCATGTATTTTCTCCACACTTGTTGCGCCAACCGATGAAATGCTTCACCACGCTCAAAATCACCCAAGGCCAGTGCATAATACATGCGGAAAAGGAAGCCCTGTACGGTTGCCTGGCCCTGGTCGAACGTGGCTGACGAGATGTCACCGGCCAGTTCACGCAGCACAAACTGATTCAAGGCGGCCCTGTATTTCGACTTCGAAAAACGTTCCCGCAAGCGGTCGTAGTAGTCCGCGGCTTTTTGTTCTCGCCCAAATGAGTAAAGGGTAACGACGGCATCAACCATGAAGTTCCCGTAACCTGACTCGATCGAAGAATTTTCGGGATGTTGCTCAATTGTATCCAGGTAGCGCTCA
>JAIPIM010000161.1 GCA_021734725.1 Minisyncoccota bacterium
CAGTATCGCCTTTCTGCCACCTCTGGTCCGCTTCTCGGGTCTCCTGTGGACGTTTACAGCACTGGCTTGGCTCTCCTTCTCCAGCGCTCTCAAAACAGCGCGCACACACACACCCGCGATAAAGAACCAGACCGAATGCCCAGTAAAACCATTCCTTAAACGCGGGACTCTCACAGCCTCCCTGTACATCCTTGGCATACTCATTGCCGCGCTTCCAGTTTCTGTCTACAACTACCTGTGCTGCGGAGTAATCGCCCCGATATCAGCGCCCTTTGAGTATGTCTTTACAGTCGGCCGCCAAGCTGCTCCGACAACCTTGGATCGTCCGGAACCTCAACCGTACCGCAATACACCGCGGGGCAAGAAGGAGCGGCGTCCTGTCGCCACTGTCGCTGCAGGATACGCGCGCAAGGTGACAGCCTTGTTCCGAGCCTATGAAGTTACAAACAACGTCAATTATTACTTCGTTAAGCCCCTGCTCTTCCCATTAAATTATCTTATCGGTCCAATGGCATTGCTTCCACTGGCAAACGTCGGCCTTCTGCTGATCGTATTGCGGCAACGATTGCTCAGAAAAGAGGGGATCCTTTGGCTTTATCTGTTTGCCTTCGTCGTTCCGATCTGTGTATTCGTGCCATTGGGACGCTATCGCCTCATTCTCCTCCCGACATTCTGCCTGGCGGCAGTCTATGCTCTTGGATATGTTCACACAACCCTGAGGCACCGTAAAGGATGGCTCCGGCCCCTGGCAATAGCCATGCTCTATGTGGCAATCGCCGCGTGGGCCGTCCCGCGTGAAATCCCAGTGCGCGATGAAGATTTCGTGGCCCTGGGGCTTGCCTTGGAACAAAAGGGGCAGGACGTAAAGGCTCTGGAATGCTATCGGACTGCACTGCGACTCGACCCTGATTCCAGAGGTGGCGTTGGCAATTACGCAAGATTGCAGCTTAAGGCGAGAAATTATTCCGAGGCCCGTACCGTCATTGCGCCTTTCTATCGGCAAAATCCCGCGGACTGGGACATTGCAATAACGTATGCACTGGCCTGCGTCTACAGCGGGCACCCGGCGGAGGCGGAGGACGCATTGAAGCACTTCGCACCCGAAAACCTACAACCGTCGAGACTCTTCGATCTCTATTTCTACCTGGGGGAAGCTCACAGAAAACGGGAGATGACGGAGACCGCTGCCGCGTTGTATGAGAAAGCACTGGACGCAGCTGCCACGGAAAGTCAAAAGAAAGTCGCCCAACAGCGCCTGCAGACAATAAAGTAGCGCGGGCATCCCTGCCTGCCGGAATCCCTTACTGCATCCGACCGGTAAAACGTCATCGCAGTGGGTGAGTGGGTGGGGGTGGGTGGGTACGCACATGGACGGTACGGCTCACTCCCCAAAGGGGAGCTGCATGGTGAGCGAAGGGACGCAGTCCCTGGAATCCATATATAACGTGAATACGATTCTACACAGTCCCTGAAGGGGACCAACATCAGCCCACCCTTCAGCCGCCAATACAAAAATAGGGCGGGGCCTTGTCACGTCGTAATCCGAACATCGTCATCAGGGTGCCAGCGAATAATACCGGAGACCGATCAGAGATCCAGTCCCTCGAGCGCATCCCCCAGACTGCCAAGGTTTTCACCCTGCGAATCCTGCATGAACTCACCTGTACGAGTGTCGTTATCCGGGTCCCCGCGGAAATCTCCGGGCAACGCCAGACTTATGCGGTCCCCCTTCATTTCTTTAATGACAACCTCAGCGGTGGAACCCGGAGGAAAGCGATGACGAAGGGCACCCTCGCGGTCCCGACCCTGGATGTCGTTGACTTGACTGATGTGAAGTAATCCCGTCTGGTTCGCGCCGAGACGCACGAATACACCAAAATCCTTGATCCCGTCAACGACTCCATTCACTGTCGCACCGACCCGCAGAACAATGGGGGCGCCACCCTCGTCGCCCGCGACCGCATCCTCGATACCGGCGGTGTTTTCCATGCTGAGGGACAACCGACGACGCTCCACGTCAACGCTCTCCACCGAAACTTCCACCAGGTCGCCTTCCTTCACCACTTCTTTGGGATGGTTTATCCGGCGTCCTGCCCCCAATTTCGAAACGTGGACCAATCCTTCGACGCCCGGTTCGAGCTCAACGAATGCACCGAAGGGCATGAGTTTTGTAATGCTTCCCTCCAACCGGCTGCCAACCGGGTATTTACCGGCAACGCTGTCCCAAGGGTCTCCCTGGGCTTTGCGCAGGCTCAGGGCAATCCTCTCTCGGTCCCAGTCCATCTCCTGAACCACAACCGTAACCTGATCGCCTTCGCGCACAACGTCCTCGGCCTTTTCAGTATGCCCCCAGCCCAGTTCGCGCATGGGAATAAGCCCCTCCATACCGCCAATATCGCAAAATGCACCAAACGGCATGAGCTTGGTTATCTTTCCCTCGACGACGGCACCCTCAGTCAATTCTTCTTTCAGCCGCGCTTTCTGGGCATCACGCTCTTTCTGTAGCAACTGCCGCCGACTGACCACCAGGTTGCGACCATTATCGTCGTACTCAATAATTTGGAATCGGAACTTATTGCCAATATAGGCTCCGGGGTCATTTCGAAAAATATCAATCTGCGAGTAAGGGCAGAAGGCCCGCTGGTTACTGATGCGTATCTCATAGCCGCCGGTACGTTCGGATTCTACACGGCCTTCAACAGGAATGCCGGCCTGAAACGCATCCACCAGTGAAGAATCCGGGGTATCGCCGCTGAGGCGCGTGGTCAGCCTCAGTTCGTCGTCTTCTCCACCCATGAAATAGACGTCGATAGTATCGCCGGGCTGTACGGTCAACTCGCCATTTTCGTCGGTAACCTGCCCACGATCCAGAATCCCTTCACTGCGAGCATTGACGTCCACGAATACGGATTTGCTGTCGACGGCAGTGACCATCCCCGTCAGGCGTTCACCCACTTCAAAATCACTGCGGAAACCGTCCATCTGTTGATCCAGAACGCTGCCGAAATCGTTCTGATTCGTATTCTCCTGAGTCATTACGTGCTCCTTGTAGAGACTCAGAGCTCTCTACGTTGTCTCTTGACCTTGGGATTATGATTCAGCATCCCGCACAATTCTTAGTGCCCATAGTATAAGCGCGGTTCGCAAAAATCACAGCCACCCCACCGCTCGATACCCCAGAAGCCCAACATACTCATTCAGCACCGCGTATAAATAGGACAGTGCATCCCAGCTCGGATAGGCGCGTAAATCCGGACGGCTCGGCAAGGCGGACACCATGGGGTCAAACCCGGCATGTCGAGCCGCAAGATAACTTCGGGGAAGGTGCCGCTGCGAAGTCACCAAAACAACGTTGGTGATGCCGCGCTCAGTGAAAATATCATGCACAAACTGCATATTTTCCCGCGTATTCGCCGCCTGTGTCTCAAAGACCAGCCGCTCACGCGCAATACCGCGACACGTGAGATAGGCTTCCACACGCGCAGGTACGTCCGCCAGTTTACCCTCCGTAAAGACAAACAAGGCATCCGGGCATCGGTTCCAGAGAGCAATACCGTGCTCCAAACGTGCAAGACTGACCTCTGACAGCCGTCCCGGACCGGCCAGCCCGCCGCCGAGCACCAGAATTGCAGCACGCTCTTCGGCAGCCGATTTTCTCAGCGCCTTAACATCAACCGGCGAATGCCGTTCCAACCGCCGGCCCCACCGAATAAGCGGTCTCTCCAGTAGGTACGCCGGATAAGGAAAACAGGCGATCAGCAAAAACGCGGCAGCCGTACATACTGCTGGAATTGCTCCGATCGCCTGACCACGCAATCGGAGACGAACGCGATAAACCACAAAAAATCCAATAAGGAAAAGCGCGATCAGACCAATCGGCCCAATCAATACACTCTTCAGCCATAATCCCGCGAGACCGAATTTCTGCATGTCGTCTATTCCAGTATCCGAAGTAAGCGTATGGCTACACGATGTATCACCATAGCCTGAAAGCCGTCTTGGGGCAGTGTGACCGTTTTTTTTGACGATAATACCGCCAACCGTTAAGCCCAGAACTCATGTTTAAAAGAACGAGGTCTGGTTAAGGCCTGTGATCGAGATCGATATTTGGCCGGGCACGAACAATCGTGGTTGCCGGTTCAAGATAACGGATACCACATGACGCGAGGGCCGCCGGCCATAGCCAGGTTGAGCCTTTCGGAGCCTCAACCGTCGTGTCACCGACTCGGAACTCAGCGCTCCCCTCCAGCACAAGAATAAGCGACGGAACACAATCGCACGGGTACGAGCGGCTCTTCCCGGCGCCGTGCGAATAGAACTCCACCTGAAATTCCGCTACCGGCACGCGGTAAACCCGTTCACCTTTGCACAATTCCTCTCCGCTAAATACGGGAGGGGGCCCTTGCCGATAAGTGAGCATATCCGTCAGAACCTTTGTATCCACAAACTTTTCGGTCAGCCCCGCGCGAACCACGTTGTCGGAGCTTGCCATGCACTCAATGATGGTTCCCTGAAGGTATGCATGAGGTTCGTCCGCCCCCAGAAAAATGGCTTCGCCAGGATCAAGGTGAATGATATTCAGAAAGTAGACGGAGAGCGCCCCTCGATCACCGGGATACACTTCCGTCAGCCGCAGAAACCAGCCATCGGCCGGAGTTCGTTCTTTCAGCCCGCAAAGAAACGCCCTCGTTTCAGCGACCAGTTCTCCTGCTTCCTTGTTCGACAGAGCGAACAAACGCCCGTACGCGTGGCGCAACCACATCTCATCGGGCGCCTGCCCGTCGGCCAGTAACTCACCGAAACGCCCGGCCAATGGCGACAATCGCCGCAGATCGCACTTGATCGCGTCAGCCTTTCGAAACTGACACAGTGCATCCAGTCCCCGCAGGCTCACTGCGATTTCAGGTTTGTGATTGGCATCCGGATAATGCTCGGGATCGCGGGCATGAAGCTTTTCCGCAAGCCGTTTGTCCGGATGTGCCTGTATCGACAGTGGTTGCTGAATGTCAAGAACTTTCAACAAAAAAGGAAGGTGCCGCACCCCACCATCCTTCGTTACTCTTCCAAGGATTTCATGCGCATACTTGTGAATGAAACCGTCCAGAGCTTCGGCCCCTTCATCGGTCATTACCGAAGCCGGACATTTTGGGTGAGCACCAATCCAAAGTTCGGCAAACCGCTCATCGTCGGCGTCCGCACCCGTCAACTCTGCTATGAACGGAACGCGCCCATCGTGAGCGCGCACACCCCAGGCATAATGCTGAACACCGCATTGGAGCTCAAAAAGCCTGGCAAAGTTCATGCCCTGTGATGTCTTAATCACGAAAGATATCCCTCACTCACTTTCGAATCGGAAGATCCGTGCCGGATCCACTAATGTGCCATCGCTGAACTCGACCCCTTCGCTCGCCAGGAGCTTCTGCTTACGTTCGATTTCCGCGCCGTCTCTGCCTCCGGCAAATCCACCGAGCGTCCCGTCGGATGCTATAACGCGATGGCAGGGCACATGCGGCGCCCAGGGATTTCGACGCAACGCCTGCCCCACGGCGCGATAACATCCGCACCCAATGTGCTCGCCCAGCAATTTGTACGTCGTAACCCGCCCGACCGGAACCTGGCTCACGGCTTCGTACACTCGCTTCTGAAATACCGTCACACACGGCGTTGAACACAACGTCATAGTTTCTCCACGAAAAATCCGCGGACACCGCCGCATTTTCCGAGTTGTTCTTTGCCTTATTATCAGGCCAATTACCTGCCCATTCCGCCACCGGACCCCGGCAGCCGCTCGGGAGACAGTTCCAGCAAACGCTTTATCTGTTTATCCGTGATAACGTCCGCATCGTATTCAGTCGCCCGGCGATACAATTCAAGCGACTCGACCAGCGGCAACTCGGGATTCCGCCCCAGTGCAACGTAACATTTCGCGATTCGGGTGCGTGTTCGACGAACCCGGGCACGATCCAAACGGAAGGAATCAGCCTGCTCCAAACGCCTCAAGAGATCTGTATAACGTGTGACCGCACGCTCCCAGTCTTGACTACTGTAAGCTCTGTGCGCTTTATTCTCAAGTTTCGCGGTCTTATGAATGTCAAGCAGTAAATCGGCGACCCAGAAAACGGCGACAGCAAGAGCAACCAGTACAATTAGATTGAAAAGAACTTTCCACATAGGTTGCCGCCTGTATCTGCTCAGCCCCCTGAAGCCGTGAAGGAGACCGTGGCCGGGCCTCATTATTCGTCGATTGCAAGCAACTCCAAGCCACTGTCGGCGTCACGTTTCCGATAAGCGGTGCAATGAGTGAGTTCCAGGATGACAATCTCGTTTACCAGCCAAGTGATAACACCCGTGCGTACACATCCGGCATGTGCTTCTTCACCACGTCCAAACACCCCGTGCATGTGAACCACGGGAGCGCCTGTTTCATCAGGGAAAATTGTCCCTACCGCCACAGTTTCATGAACGTTCTGCAATTCCAGAACCTGGGGCACAATCTCAGAGATGTCGGGGTTCTCAGGTCCCGTCACAATACGACTCTTTCCCGCGGCCCCCCCTAGGGCAAAACAAACAGCTGCCTGTATTTCCTCACGACGGGCGATTGCCTCAATCTGCTCATGAAGGACTTCACCCGTCTCCAGGCGAACCACCCACACCCGGCCCTGCTCAACGCGTTGGTACTGCATAACAGTGTCCTCCGTCATTCGATTTAGAAGGGAATTGCAAACTGTCGTTTTTCGCAATTCGTGTTCTTCGTTCGTTGCTCTTGGTGCGTGGTTCTGAATTAAGAACGACTGACGCAAAAGCTATCGGACTAATCCCGAGATTCACCCGCCTGCCGGAAACTAAATCATCATATCCGCAATCGCCGCGGCCGCCATCCACACATACCGGATAAGACCGCTGAGCAGTATGATCAACAATAGAATAAACCCCGCCTGACGACTTTTCTCCGGCGACACCCGCCTGAGCTTCGGAAACAAAAGACCGTAGACCTCCCACCCGTCCAGCATGGGCACGGGCAAAAGGTTGAATAGCAAGAGAAATATATTGGCTTGCGTGCCAATGCGACACATCAAAAGAACCGGGTCAGCAGCAACCCCCGTAGCCACGCGCGCAACAAGGGCAAATAGTACAGCCAATATAAAATTCGTACCAGGACCAGCCAATGCCGTCAGACCGGGTCCATGCTGCTTGCGCATGCGGCCCGGACTCACGGGCACCGCACCCCATGCAATGCCGAAGAGTGCCAGAAAAATCAACGATTGAGGCCCCATCGTAAGCAGAGGATTTAACGTGAGATAGCCCTGACGGACCGCCGTGTCATCTCCCATGCGATAGGCAACCCAGGCATGCATATATTCATGCACGCAAATGGAAAAAACAACGACCGTGACCCACACCACATAAAAATCCGGTCGCTGCCACAATAATTGAATAAACATGGAAAAAGCCAATCCGGCGGGAAACCACACACTAACTAGACCCTATCGGTCCGGAGAAACAGGCAAAACACCATCTAAACACGCCGCATAAAACATAGCTCAAACCGGCACCCATTGCAACGTCCGCGGGATATCACTCCGACATTTACCTCATCAACACAGTCTGGGCTGCCTATCCATCCACACCCTTTTACTCCTCCTGAATCCGTGAGAAAACAACCGGTAAAAAGGACTTTTATCTTGCATGCAGACAAGTTACACAAGAACAGGGCCTTAACCCGTTGGGTAACGGGCATTGTTGCCGGTTGTTTTCCCGCAGGGGATTGTCCGTAGCACTGCATCTGCTTCCAAGCCTGTGCCTTGCGGTACAAAGTACAGCGGCGGCTTGCCTTGAAAACATCTACGGCACTACGGACAATTCACGGATTCAGGTGCCTGACAGGAATTGAAAATAAGCCCAGTTGACTTGCCGCCGATAAATTCTGAGTTATATATATGGATATCCCCAACGGTGACGTAGCGTTTCTGAAAGGACAAACCATGGCTAACCTGCCGCCACAACGCGGTAAGGCTCGCGTGATTGTCGTTGACGATCATCCTGTTGTACGACGCGGCCTCGCGCAACTTATCAATCACGAAACGGATCTTGAGGTCTGTAAGGAAACGGGTTCCGCTCAGGAAACACTCAAGGCAATCTCCGAACAGGAACCCGACATCGTTGTCCTGGACTTGACCCTCGGCGATACCAACGGGTTTTCCTTAATCAAAGACATCAAGATGCGCCACAAAGGCGTAGCCGTGCTGGTGCTCTCAATGCACGACGAGTCCCTGTACGCGGAACGTGCCCTTCGCGCAGGCGCACAGGGATATATCATGAAAGAAGAGGCCACGGAACGTGTGATTGGAGCCATACGGCGTGTACTCAAAGGCGATATCCATCTAAGTGAAAAGATGTCTACACGCCTCCTGTCTCAAATGCTCGGTGGAACAAAAGATCATCAGTCCCACCTCAGTTGTCTGAGCGACCGGGAACTGGAAGTTTTCGAATTGATTGGACGTGGGCTCCAAACACGACAGATCGCGGAAAAACTGCACCTCAGTGTAAAAATCATCGAAACCCACCGTGCAAATATCAAACGCAAACTGGACCTGGGCAATGCGATCGAGTTGCTCCAGTACGCCACACAATGGGCTCAAGACAGCACCAACGACCGTTCTCAAACCGATTAACGATCAGTCCCGCTCTTTTCTGAGTGTATAACCCCATGTTTTTTTAGGGGTTTCCCTGATGGCGGTTTGCTGGTAATCCTAATTGCTTTAAAGCTTACGAGGTGCCATAATAGAGTGGTAATAAAAAGTTTTGAGCAGGGCAAGTGGGGGAAGAGGAGGATTTTAAGCTGGTCTATGAGAAGGCCAGCTTTTTTTGGTCAGACCGTATTTTCCTGCACGGGTATCGCCCTTGAATGGTCTGCGGTTCCTTGACATGCACTATAGTACATGTCATGAAACAACCCCGAGTTTATCTCTCACATCTCAACGATCCGTTCGTTAACCTCGCACTCGAAGAATGGCTGGTGCGTCGTCATGACGCCGAGCAAATGATCCTGCTAATCTATCGCAACTCGCCGGCGGTGGTAATCGGTCGGAACCAAAACCCGTGGCTGGAACACTCGCCTCAAGCCTGCCAGGCATCCGGCGCCGTTCTGGCTCGACGTGTGAGTGGCGGAGGGG
>JAIPIM010000162.1 GCA_021734725.1 Minisyncoccota bacterium
CTTGTTGTATCTTGTACATCATTTCACCTGTTGGGTTAGCATTTTTATGCTTCGTTAAATACTGCATAATATA
Organism: Minisyncoccota bacterium; assembly: GCA_021734725.1. GTDB lineage: Bacteria > Verrucomicrobiota > Lentisphaeria > Oligosphaerales > MVZH01 > JAIPIM01. The sequence continues at coordinate 74 of JAIPIM010000162.1, forward strand.
TTGCAGCCCAACAGGTTCTCAATCACTTACTGGCTTTTTTAAAGGCTTTTTCTCACGGAATATGGAATGGGTCAAAAGTTATTTCATTCGGCGGAAGAAACTTGGAAATGTCATACACGGCTAGGCCGATGTGTTCGAATTGGGCATTTACACCAAGAAAATCAAGGGAAGGCATGTTAACTGTCCCATTTCAGCTTAATATGTCGCGGCAGCGGATACGCGTTTCCCAGGTGCCACTCAAACGTTTGGTTCTTCTTACAGTTAAATTCGCTCTCTTGCCAGAACTCGAGGCAAGGCTTGTTCTTTGCTGTTTTGAGGTATACCGCTTCTACTATTTTGGCCCCTTTGTCTGCGGCATGTTGCGTCAATACATGTAGCATTGCTTCCTCGATATCTCGCCCCATCACTCTACAGCTTAGGATGAAATCGATAATGTGAGCCTTGTTATCTTCAAAAAAAAGGCTACCTATTCCTGTCAAGCCGGAATCACCGAATTTATCTGTGACGCGAAACGTCCACATGCAGTGATTTGGATCGGTCAACCAGTCCTGCAGTTCGGATTCTGTCAGTCTTCTTGTACTAAGATTCATTTGGTTTGTTTTGTTGAATAACTGTACCATCCTGGCGAAACTGGCGTGATTCACCGGCTCCGCCTGAACCTCTATTGCCAATGTGTTGAGCCATTGTTCCAGCGACAGAAACTCGATGCGAGCGCGCTTTCTTTCTCTTTCTGCCGCATACATTGCAGTTCGTTTGGTGTCTTCCGGGTTTATTGAAGTTTTGTCAAAACATGCAAGCTTCTCCAAGGCTTGCCTGTAGAGCAAGGGGTCTTTTGGCCACTCCGGCACAAGTACCTCGGGCAGGCTTTCGGCTACCCTTGCCCTTTCCATTGGATTGTCATCAATAAATACTGCGGCATCAAGGCCGAGATTGAGTTCCATTACAAGGTTTGCTACTTCACTCGCCTTATCGTTCCAATTAATGCGCCACCCAGCGAAATCAGTAAGCTGAAGTACCATTTCCGGATGTTTTTCAAACGCTTCGAGTGCGATTTGCTCCGTATTTTTGGATACGATCCCCAGTAAGACCCCTTGATTAGTCAACGCCTTCAGTGCACTTTGGAAATCTGCATATGCTTCCCCTATTGGATCATGTCCGCCCAGCCGGAGTGTGTTCCACCCGGCATCGCCCACTACTCCACCCCACAATGTGTTATCAAGGTCCAGGATGATCAATTTTCGTGTTTTTCCATCCAGGCTTTCCAGACCAGCTTTGATTTCATCCGCGGCAGTTTTAAAAACTCCGCTGCTGAATGGTATTTTCCCCATATACCATAATCTTGGATCATAGGCGTTGTCTCCCTGCGAGGCCACCCACCTCTCGGCGTCAAGCAAGAAAATGTCTTTTTGACTCGCCAATTCACGCGACAGTGTGAGATTCATCTCGTGCAACAAGTTTCTCAGACCAATACCAGTTTGCATATTCAATAGACCGTAACCACGATAATGTGGTGGAAATGTCCAGGCGGGGATGAAAACAGCGGATGTTGGTTGCTTGGCTTGCCTTATCGTTTCGGCAAACTGGATCACCTGTTTGAGCACATCATCCCTCGTTGGCCTTGCGTAATTCAATGCCTCGTTGAAAGCGGTAATTATGCCCTGGGGGCGTGTCCACAGAACAACCACCCCGGGATTGTTCACGCTGTCCTTAGGCACTTGCGTCAAAGCAAGCAATTGGCGTGATACCTGTCCGAATGGCGCACACTCCGCCGTAAGCGTCGACATGCCAGTCGAATTATTTAAATAATGTGCCAGCGTCTCTGCGTTAAAGTCGGAAATGATTCTGATATTCAAATGCTGTAGCTCCTCAGCCGTATCTATTCACCGCAAACCCTTTGGGTTGCGTAGTCTATCAGAGTGCCAAACGTCTGCAACGCTCCATTGTCGTCTCCCAGTTGGTCTGCGAGTTCCAGTGACACATCTAACGTTGATGTCATTTTCTGTTCGACTATGGCAACAAGATTAACGATCGCAAGAGAATCCAATAAACTGTTCCTGCCGGTGATAACTGTGTCTTCGGATTTTGTTATCTGATCGTCGGGGGGACGCATTTCGTTTAGTTCAGCGACGGCTTCCCATATGATCTCAGCAGTTTTTTCGCGCATCTTAGCCTCCTTTTGTACTTCACGGTTGCTCCGCCTTGGGGGTGGCAAAAAGTGTACGAATTATCGCCATCGTTCACCAAATGCCATCCACCATTCGCCCTCAAGTCGCGAGAGGAAGGCGTCTCCGGCGTGGATGGCATGCAGAATATCTTTATTTTTTGAATGAGCCAGCACCCCTAGAGACAGACATCGTGCATAGCAGTTGCGTCGTGGAAGTGGCCCTAGCAGCCATGGTTGAAGTCGACCCGACACGGCGGTCCCCCCTTCTCGCCAGGCGTGGTTATAGATATGCGTAAGAACTTTAACTAAATAATGTTCAGGGCCGCCGACCTGAAGTACCTTGCACGTATCTCCAGGTTGGATGTAATACAAGCCCCAGCCTGCGGGTTGCCCGCGTGAGTCTCGAGCCACAGCCCGATGGAGAGAACCTCGCTTCTCTGAAAGGGTCGCGTAGTCTAATAACCAACGCAATTGCATTTCGTTCAGAGAGGGGTGAAGAGAGTATTGCTTGCTAAAGCGTGTCATTGCTTCAAGTATGGCGTCAAGACTCGCAGCTTCTTTCACGCCGCTTGCGGGACACAGACGGTACGGTCCCACCGGCAGACGATGCACCATGCTGTCCACAACCTTGGAGACGGGAGTCAAGAATTGTAAAAAGGAATTGAGTCGTTTCCGTTTTCTTAAGAGTAAAAGGTTGTGGGAGGCAGGCCGGAGTATGCGGAACCAGTCCAAGCATTGGAGAAATACTGCGTCGCCACCGGCCGCCTGCCACAACAAACGCGTGGTGTCTTGTGCGCCGTCAGTAATAGACAATTGTTGAGGCCCTGATAGAAATTTCCGCAGTAACTGCAACGCAGTAATGCCGCCCTGTCTCTTATCGGGATCTACCAGAAACTGGGTGCCAATCGCTGCATCAATGAGGTTTCCCCGAAAAACCATTGGCCTTCTGAAGACACCGAGAAATCCTGTAATCCCGTCCACAGGTGATTCATAGACGAGTGATGGCATCTTTGTGTCATACCAAGGGTACTCCAAGAGCATGTCTTTGAAATACTGGTGGAGAGACTTTGGAGCTGGCTTTCGAGAATGGCTAAATACCCGCAGCCATAAGTCCAAAATGTCCGGGACATCATCTGCTGAGAACGGTCTTATGTATTTCATCATTTGGGCCTCGTGGCGTACACATTAGCCACTTGCGAGTTGGCGAATTGGTCATCCTGGTCAACAACGGTTCGAAAGCCACGTTCCTGCAGAATGCGGGCTATTACGTTTGTCGCCTCTCGACTGTGGACCTCCGCGACAATCTGCTTGATTCTGGGCCAGTCCTCATTTTCAATTCCAGCTATAACACTCGGTTCGGATTTCTCCGTATCGATTTTAAGCAAATCGATTCGGTCTATCGACGTGTCTCGCAGAACACTCGAGACCGTTCGTAATTTACACGTGATGGTCTTTCGTCCGGAGAGTTTCGTTTTTGAAAGGGCACGTACCAGCTCGGCATTCGGATGCGGGTCTTCCGGTCCCTCTTTTCGTAGTTGATTGCGTATGCCAGCCGAGAGCGTTTCAATATCGGCATCGGGCTCCGCGTGGAAACCAGACATGATAGAGTAATTCGGGTAATAAGTGAAATCTGCCTCCCCGTTTTTGTCTGAAAGGCCGCAAGGATAAACTGTCACATTATTCCCGTAAGGTTCAACGTTATAAGAGAGGAGTTCCAGCAGGCTCGGCGCAGGTTCGAAGGCGTAAACCCTGGCTGTGGGATACTTCAATACTATATACAATGAAAACAAACCGATGTTGGCTCCGACGTCGAACACGCAGACATTTCCGCCCAAAGTTATTCCGTGCTTGAAGTATACTTCGTCTTGAAATATCTCTTTGTAGGCGAAGTCCGTTTCGTGCTTGTTAATATGGTACACCGGCAAGCCGTTTGGCAACGTGTATCGATCGCCTCGGGGGGGTGGATTGTCGTTGGTGGTGTTACGGTACAAAGCTAGAGTCTCCTATTGTGGCCGTTCGATTTAAAATGTGTCGATCATTTTTTGCCAGGACGGTGGTTCATACCCGCTCGTTTCGCGAAAGCGTGTGCTGTCCAGGCTGCGAGGCCGGTTTTTGTCATCAGTATGCATGCCACATTGCGCGGATCGTGTAGCGCCAGTTCGCGGTCACGCGCTTCTTTCTCAGCTTCATTCAATTCGGGATGGTCCACGAGGTGCAGTATGGTTTGACGCAATAGAGCTTTATTTCCAGCATCTACGGTCACCGCAAGGTTGTGCTCTTCCATGTATTGAAAAAACGACACGTCGTGAGATCCGTAAATCAGTATTCTAGCTGTGCTTGCAAGGTATTCTATCGTTTTCGATGGGAAGGTCGTTTTTGCATACGATTTGTGTTTGTAGTCGCAGGTGACTGGAAGAAAGAGTAGATCGGCTTCATTCTGCAATTTCATGCATTCTTGTGAATTCAGTGACACAAGTGCCACTTTTTGGGAAGATGAAAGGCCAAAACGAGCAAGGCGATGCGGTGGATCGGGCGTGGCAATAACAAGACGTGGTCCCGCTGGATCCATTTCATTCAGTATATCAATAAGGTGTTTAAGCGGCGTCAGATTGTATCGCGGGAGTATGTGTCCAGTGAACACTATCAAGCGGTTTCGGCTCCCGGACAATTCTTTCTTCGGGAGTGACTTGGCAGGCTGCACGCCAGGCGGGCATGACATTGGGAGTTGCGTAAACCGAAGAGTAGGGTAGAATTTTTCGAAATAGTTTGCTTGGAGCAATGGGTTGATGCAGAATCGACTACTGGCTGAAGTGAGCATGCCGTCCAATAGTCTTGCCCCTATTGTCTTACCAAAGCCGTGAAGCATACCTTTGTTCAACTGCCGGCATTCGTCCAGGAAGTAAATGTGGTGCGGGACTCCATATTTCCGAGCAATCCACCATCCTGCCAGTTCGAAACCAGATACAGGATTGACCAAAAGGACACCCGCAGTTGTCTCTGGAGGGCACAATGTTTTCGCGCATTTCAGGAACTCCGGGATGCGGTGCAACATCTTGGGATCCAGTTTTCGCCAGAATCGTAGGGGTGCGCGGACACGGTTCTGAGGAAACGGGGCCTCCCACTCCTCTGATGTTTCGCTATCGTCTCCCATGGAGATTACCGCCAGGCGTTCGGGCGGAAGCGCGCTGAACAGGTTTTTCAACACGGTCGGAGCGCCGCCGCGAGACGGTGGAAACCGTCGGGCGAAGACGAGCAGGCGGGGTATATTGGTTTCAGGTTTCAGGTTTCAGGTTTCAGGTTTCAGGTTTCAGGTTTCAGATTTCAGATTTCGCTCGGCCAGCCGGGCGGACATATCTCGCTTTCTGATCCGTACGGGGTAGGATTCTCGGCAATATGCCAGCGCCGATCCTTTGCAGGAAGCTTCGTTTCAAGGTTTTTTTCTAAGCCGTTCAACATGCGTATTGTGCGTCAGGTCGCAAACCTCCAAGTGTAGCATGCACAGTTTGTTATACACGTCCAGGTCCTCGACAGACATGTATGTTTTTCCAGGCATTTCAATTCCTTTCGTTCCTGAAACCTGAAACCTGAAACCCGAAACCTGAAACCCGAAACCTGAAACCTGACACCTGAAACCTGACACCTCAAACGTCACCGCCCCGATGCCCCAGCGCAATATTCAGCACTGTTTCGCTTACGTCTCTGGCCAGATATTCCGGTGGCGGGGTCCAGTTGCACTCCCGGTTGACAACCAGGTCAACCAATCGGCGGACGGTCTCCGGATCGGCGCCGGCCAGAACGTTGCTGCCGCACTCGATTGTCTCCGGGCGCTCGGTGACGTCGCGAAGCGTGACGTTCGGCACACGCAAGATACAACACTCTTCCTGGACCGTCCCGCTGTCGGATAGTACGCATTTCGCGTTCTTTTCCAAGGCTATGAAATCGAACAGGCCAAAGGGTTTAAGGTAGCGGACCTCCGGATTGTCCTCGCCCACGCCAAACGCTTCCATCTTAGCTTTTGTGCGCGGATGCGTGCTTATGATGACCGGAATTCCGTGGTGCGCCTGTAATTGTTCGAATGCCGTGGCAAAAGCGCGTAACCGCGACTCGATGTCGACGTTCTCCGCACGGTGCAAGGTGACCAGCAAATAGCTGCCGACCGTGATGCTCAATTCGTTGAGGATATTGGATTCCTCCACCCGTGCATTAAAATGTTCGATAACTTCCAGGATCGGGTTGCCGGTGACAATCGTGCGTTCGGCGGGGATCCCTTCACGCACGAGATTTTGGCGGCTCCGCTCTGTATAGGGCATTAACACATCGCTGCTGTGGTCGATGACACGTCGATTGACTTCTTCAGGCACGCGGTCGTCGTAACAGCGATTGCCGGCTTCCATGTGATAGACGGGAATCCCAAGTCGTTTGGCGACAATCGCCGACAACCCGCTGTTGGTGTCTCCCAGGATAAGTAATCGGTCTGGCGCCTCCTGGCGCATGACGCGGTCACTTCCCTCGATAATTCCCCCGATCTGTCCGCCGAAGGAATCGGCCTTGACATTCAGAAAACGATCCGGTTGACGGACCCCGAGTTGTTCAAAGAACATCTCATTGAGCCGGTAGTCGTAATTCTGCCCCGTATGCACCAGCACGTGGTCCGCGTGGTCGTCGAGTTTCGGAATAATCCGGGATAAACGAATAATCTCCGGACGCGTACCAAGTATGGTCATAATCTTCATATTAGCTGATTCCTTGTAACAAGACTACGGGACAACGGGACTACGGGACTACGGGACAATGGGACTTCTGATCAGATAGTATGCAGGAACTTACCAGCCATGGAGATCATGACAGTACTTGTCAGAAACGCTGTCACGCGACCGAAGAGCCCTGCTTCTTTCTTTACTGCTTCAATGAGACCATACAAACGTGCAAAGGTGCCCTTAAGTAGTTTCTCAAGAGCTTCGGCTTGCTCTTGTTTTAGATAGCCGAGCCTGCTGGCAAGATGCACGAAGTACTGTGTTTCGTTCAAAGAAGCGCGGGCGATATACAGAAAATGCAGATAGTCTTTCTTGGATGAACGTCCTGCACCTTCCGCGATATTCGAAGGGACTGAATATGCTGCACGTCGAATTTGATTCGTAAGTGCGTATAATTCCTCCCGTGGGAATAACTTGCTTTCCCTGTAGATCGCGACAGTCAAGTCATCCGCATACTGCCAGGCTTTGATCTTCTTGTAATCCCTCACAGCTTACTCCTTATTGTCTTCCCAGTCACATAACGGCGAAACGCTTGCGAGTCCCGTAGTCCGGTAGTCCCGTAGTCCGGTAGTCCCGTAGTCCACCATTCACCTCAGCAGCTCGTCCTTTTGCTCCTGCTGTTGCTCCAGGAGCAGTCGATTATTCCGTAGTAATTCCACCGTTTCCTCATAGCTCATGACGTCCGTACCGGAACTGTACTCTTCGGTGATTACCGGCGGTGCGTCGGGGTCTTGGTCGATTTCGGTGAGGATGGGACGAATGGCGTACCAGTTCTCGCGCTCCACCGTGCGCAGGCATTCTTCCTGGGCAATCAATGACTCGTGAATCTTTTCTCCGGGGCGGATACCAATCGTCTTAATCTCGATATCCCGGTCGCCGATGTGCGCCTTTGCAATGTCCGTTACCTTGGACGCGGGTACGCGCGGGATGAACGTTTCACCAGGCTTCCCGATGCGCACGGCGGCGCAGATGGTGTCTACGGCCTGGTCGAGGTTGAGCAGAAACCGGGTCATGTCCGGTGTGGTTATCGTGATCGGGCCGCCGTTGCGGATCTGGTCGTGAAACAACGGAATCACCGAGCCGCGTGAGGCCAGAACATTGCCGTAGCGCGCGCACACGAACCGGGTGTTCGGACAGATCAGGTTGGCGCTGATAAACACGCGTTCCTGAATGGCTTTGGTCATCCCCATGACGTTAATGGGCTTACATGCTTTATCGGTGGACACGCCGACCACGGTCTCGACGGGCGCATTCAGTTCACGAATAGCGCGTACAATGTTGTGGGGCCCCTCGATGTTGGTGCGTGTCGCTTCATACGGGAAGTATTCGCACGTGGGGACCTGTTTCAGCGCGGCGGCGTTGAAGATGATGTCGGATTGCCCGACCACCGAGGCCAGGGAAGGGTAGTCCCGCACGTCGCCAATGACAAATTCAAGCGCACGGTCGAAGTTATCGTAAATAATTTCGTCCGTGGCCACGGTACGCTGAAGATACGCCATGCGCATGAAATGCTGTTTCGCCTCGTCCCGGCTGAAGATGATCACCCGCTTAGGGGTCCCCATCTCGCCGCTGAGAATGCGCTTTGTAAGCACCTTCCCAAGCGATCCGGTCCCGCCCGTAATCAAAATCGTCTTGCCTTCAAACATTATCTTACTCCCACTATGTTGGCCTCAAAAAGCCACAAAAAATGATTCTTTGTGTATTTTGCGTTTTTTCGAGGCTAATGAAGTTCTGCGATCATATCGTCCCACGTCGGCGGTTGGTAACCGGTCGTTTCGCGGAAGCGTGTGCTGTCGAGGCTGCGGTCGCAGTGAAACTCGTCATCGCGGTCGATAACGATGCCGAGTTTGAGTTGTTCATTCACCATGTTCAGCAACTCGTATTTCGAAATCGGCTCGCTGGACACTTGCCAGACGCCGTGCAGTTCCGGGTGTTGCACAAGCACAAGGTCGATAATCCGTGCCATCTCATGCGTCGTGAATCCGGTATAAATCGCATTCGCAAAGCCTTTCACGCGTCCGCCGCGGTTGCCGAGAAACCATTCGAGGAGGCCATGGGGTGCGTTGTGCTTGGTGCGTCGTTTGTCGTGCTTAGTGCTTTGTTCGTTGTGCTTGGTGCTTTGTTCGTTGTGCTTGGTGCTTTGTTCGTTGTGCTTGGTGCCGGGTTCTGGTAACTGTGCGG
>JAIPIM010000163.1 GCA_021734725.1 Minisyncoccota bacterium
CTCCGGAAGCAGCGGAGAGAATCCGACAGACACTGGCGGAGTCGCATCCAAACGCGCGGGCGCGTTTCCTCAACATAAGTGTGTTCAACACCGGACTGCAAATAACACGTTCCTGAACAGTCCCGCATGGGCAGCAATGCCCGTAATACCGGTACCCCGGTCATTCCTGGCCGGGGAGATATGACACGGGAGGGAGGGGATGGCCCGTTAACCCAATCCTTCCCGCTTCGTTTTCTTACCTATAGAAACATCGACGCCATCTCGATCCGCGATAAAGCGCCGGCAAACAGCACCTTATGACATCGCAAACACCCCACCTCGCGGACCGTTCACTGCCGCTGCAGCACCATGTCGAGACAGGGAAACACTGGTTCCTGGCTCGTGTCCTGGTGGGGCGTTTCCTTGTCTTGGGTGGCGTTCTCCTCGCTGTCAGTTCGGTGCAGCCCGTGCACATACCAGGGTTTACGCTGTTTATGGCCATTTCACTGGTAACGCTGGTCCCGTACTCGTTGTGGGTGCAGCGACATCCCTGGCGAGTGAAAGCTGTTTCTCTCCAATTCGTCTTCGACGTCATTGTCGCCACCGGACTGGTCCACTTTTCCGGGGGGCTCGCCAGCCCTTTCTTTGCTCTCTACCCGCTCACCATTCTCGCCACGGGGTTGGTCGAACGCGGAAGCATGGTTCTCAAAATTACCCTGCTCAGTGCTCTTTTTTACCTGTTCATCATTCTTCTCGAAGGTCAACATGTTCTCGTTTACCACGGCGAAGATTCCAAGGTCTATGCAAACGCGGCGGATGTGGGGATTACGGCCATGGCACGGGTTTTTCTCTTCGTATTTTTCGGTGCCGCCAGTACGTACCTCGCCATGTTTACGGCATATCAGAGCCGCCAGATACGCTGCTACGCCTCGCTTGTAGAAAGCATTCTGGATCACATCCCCGTGGGCATATTCGCGGTCACGGAGAACGGCACCGTAGCCATGGCCAATCGAGCGGCGTACGCGCTTGTCCATGCCTCCCCTAAGCGTTTGCCGGGCAGTGCCTTCAACAGCATCTTCGCAAACGGGAAGCTGCCTGATCACCGCGCCGACGGACTGGCGCGGGCGTCACTGACCGGCGGGCCCGGAGACGATCCCGTACCTGTTATATGCGCCTCATCGCAAACAACGGTCCCGGACGGGTTCTTCCGACAACCGAACGATCATCGTCATTTTTTTCATGCCAAAGCCGAAGAACGGAACTCGCATGTCACGATTTGGGCGGTTCGTGACATACGCGCGGAACTCGAAGCCGAACGGGCCAGCCAGGAAGCAACGCGGCTTCAGACGACGGCGCACGTGGCCGCCGAACTTGCGCATCATGTTCGAAATTCATTAACCGCTATCACCAGCGCCGCCCAACTCATGCGAATGACCATCGCCGATAACGATGTATACCGACCGATACCGGACGACGATCGTAACTGCGTGGTTGATATGAGTGAACTCATCGATAAGGAAACGTCACAGCTCGAAGCAAAACTCTCGGATGTCTTGCGCCAAACGGAAGAGGACCCCCTGACTTTTTCCGACGAGGCAGCCGCGCTTTACGCCAAATACCTTAGCACCGGCCCGCGACATGGCGACGGTGCAAGATGAAAAATAAAAGGCGAAGGCATTGCCGCGGTAAAACAGTGGCCATGAAAGGGGCAAAATCATACCGGGCGGGAATAAGCAACCCGCCAGTTACGGAAATAAACACCGATACTTGCAATAGTTGCTTGAGTCATATAAAGTATGTCGTATATTAAAAAAGGGCGTTTCCTCCGGGTGGGAATCGCGAAACGGAGGCAGGACTGCAGCATGAAATCTAAATTTCAAAAAACGTTGGCAGCGCTGTCACTTATTGCGGCTTTCATTGTTGTCTTTGAAACCGAAGCGCTCGCGCGAGGTCGCAGGGGATGCTGTCGCGTAGTTCAGCCGCCGCCGGACGAGGAACCCAACGACGAACCGGACGGTATCAGCAGGTAAAGGAACAGTACACCGGTGGCCGACAGGGGAGTTGTTTTCACACACCATTGGCACAAAAGAGTCGCGGCACGCTTACGTGTGTCAGCCGCCGCGGCTCTTTTTCTTTACCCCGCCGCGGCATTGTCAGCTGCAAATGTGCACTGGGGCGTAAACCAGGAAATAGGTTATGAGGAGGACATTACTTCGGGCACTCGACAACGAAGCGACACGTACTCGGAAACAGGACTGTCGTTATCGCTTCAACACCCCCCGCGCCTCTGGGATGGTAAACTTGAGGTTAATCCAACGCTTCGACTGTCTTATCGAGACTATATCAATCTTAACGAACTGGACGCCGTGATAGTTCAGTTTTCCGGACCACTGACTCTCGACCTGAAAAGTCCCGCTAATCCGTCGCGAAATCTTATCCTGACGCTGAATGCGTCGCGGGAGATCAATGAAGTCGGCACCATCACGGATGAACAAACGCCCATCACGGACCTGGCGTTGGCCGTACTTTACACGCAAAACATACGGTCGTCGCGCTGGAAAGTCGAGGCGGGCTACGACTACAACCGAATCATGTACGATGACAGCGCATACTCCGAATTGGAACAAGATACTCACGGCATTTCATTAGCCATGCTGTACGCCGTCACCCGTAATGTACAGGTTGGGGCACGTGGGCGATTGACGCTTGAAACGTTTCCGGAAAACGATGATGACAACACGCAAACAGCCGAAGCAACCCTGCTGGCGCGATGGCGGCTCACGGGCAGAATGGACGCGGAAATAGAGGCGGGGTACGAATCCGTCACGTACGAACACGGCGGAGACCGGGAAGGTGGCGCAACCCTCCGGGGCGCTGTTCATTGGCAACCGAACGAACGCTGGCAATACCGCGGGCAACTCCGTCACGAGCGTGAAGTCTTTACCGAAGATACGACCGAACAAATGACAACGACCGAGGTGGACTTCAGCGTCTCTTACGATGTCACCTCGAAGCTGACGGTCGGCCTCGCGCCCTCTGTATCGTCAGAAAACGGCGATACCCGCGCCACGGAATATTCCGTCGACACAACCGTCGCCTATGCTTTCAGTATGTGCGACGTTGTCTGGCGGGCAGGCGTCACGCAACACCGGTCGGACGCCGGCGGTCGGGACGACTACACCGCGCTGAACAGCCTTATACGGCTGAGCATGGACTTTTAGCCTGAATAATTCATGAGAATTCGACCATGCGCTATTACTTGTTAATAATGAGTATCTTTGAATACTGTTTATGCTTAAAAAGACTGCCGTTGCAACAGAGACCAGGGTGAAAGATTAAGTCGAAAGATTAAGTCGAAAGATTAGGGTGAAAGATTAAGATTTGTGGAGCAATACTTTCCACACGAAAAGCTTGCTGTGTATGGTGTTGCTTTAAGGTACGCAGCAATTGCAGATGAACTACTCGCCACATGGTCATCATCATGGGCCGTCCATGGTCAGTTTGACAGAGCCACAGAGAGCGTTGTAACAAACTTGGCTCAGGCTGCGGGGCGGCGTGGTACTGAGGCGGGATTATATAGTATTGAGTGTTCACTGGGATCTGTTTTGGAATGCGCCGCGTGTATGGATGTCGCCTCCATTCGCGGTTTGGTTGATATGACGGGCATGCAGTTGGCCAAAGAGGTTCTACGGCAGATTGCCCGTATGGAGGTCGGATTGCGGAGCTCCTGGGAAAACAGTGTCAGGGAGGAGCCCGAGCCGTATGGCACAGACTCCGAAAGGTACTTTCTACACGAGTCGCTCGAAGTCTATCAACGTTCGTTGCAGGTGCACAGGGCACTGGAGGCGATCTGGCAGAGTGGCCAGGCACGAAGCCGTCATGTAAAACGGGTAGATGAACTGACGACAAGCCTGACACTGAATATCGCAGAAGGGAATGGTCGCTTCTCGAAGATCGATCACCGTAAGTTCGTTGCTACCGCAGAGGAAGCAGGGACTAAGCTGGCTGCCTATCTGGATCTGCTTGTGTCATCGACGCCAGCCAATATTGAAAGGGTTAAGAGTTACTTGCGTGAGGTAATGGCTATGCTGTCTGGACTGAAAAGATATCTGGACGAATAATAGGATGTGCGGAGAGATGTTTATGCCCCTAATCTTTCGCCTTCATCTTTTGCCCTCATCTTCGTTTTTCGGCGTATTGAATAACAAGGGAACGGGGGAGAAGCCGGTTAAACGGCTTAACCCAGTGATAAATAGATAGTTGCACAGAACAAGCTCTGTCAATTTTGACAAAACCGTCAAAGAGATTGAGGAAACATAATGAAAACCTATACAACGAAAGGTGTCTTGCCGAATGTCCGCACAGCAGTGCGGCATGGGGCCTGCATGTGTGCGGTCTTGTGCCTGGCGGGGTTCGTGCAGCCGAACACGGCGGCAGCTGACGCAGCCGCAATCTGTCCAGGCGACAGGCTGGATAATCGCGTGTTCGAGCACGATAATCTGTCGTCCATGGTCCAGGTTCAGCAGGATGGCCGCATCCGGGTGCCGTTATGCGGTTGGGTCGAAGCGGCGGGAAAGAGAGCCGGTGAACTTGCCGAGACCCTGTCCGCTCGGTATAAGCAGGCCAACATCGAACGCGCGTTTGTCACGGTACAAATAACGGCATACGGCCCTCGCACTGTCTATGTCATCGGAGAAGTTCTTGAAGGCGGAAAGTCCATTGAAATCACACCACCCGCGGCACTGACCGTAACACAGGCCGTGAGTGCCGCGGGCGGCTTTAAAGACACCGCTGATTTACGGCATGTTCTTGTGCGGCGGACCTCCTCCAGTGGGGAGGTCATGGAAATTCCCGTTGACGTGCTGGCCATCATTTCCGGACGAAAGAAAGCCTCAGACCCAGTGCTGCAGGTTGGGGACACGGTCGTTATCCCGCGGTCGAAACCCGTTTATGTCAACGGCGAAGTAAACACTCCCGGCGTGTATTACGTGGGCACGCATTCCGCCTTGCGGTGCTCGGAGATCCTGGGGAAAGCCGGCGGCATTACGGATACGGCAAATCGCACGCGTGTCATGGTTTTTCGTCGTACGCAGGATGCCGGGGACACGGACCTGCTCGAAGTAGACATGGACGCGGTGTTCTCCGGGGATTTCGCGCAGGACATCAAGGTGCTCCCCGGTGACATGGTGGTCGTATCCCGGCGGCTGAAAATCTATGTGTTTGGCGAAGTGGGCACCCCGGGTGCCGTGGATCTTGAACCCGGATTGAAGCTGACGGCGTTCCAGGCCATCACGCTCTCAGGTGGATTCACCGCGTATGCCGCGGAAGGAAGCGTCCTTCGTGTGCGCGGCGATAAGAAATCAGTCATTGACCTTCGCAAACCATATCGCAAGGGCGTTGAGAACGCGGACCCTGAGTTAATGCCGGGCGACATCCTTTTCGTGCCGGGATCCATTTGGTAACAGAGAATTGCGACATTCGCTTTTTCGCAATTCTTGTTCTTGGTTCTTCGTTCCTGGTTCGTGGTTTTGAACTAAGAACGAAGCACAAAGAACTACGAACGACTCGCGCGAAAGCCATTTCGCACGAGTCTAATTTGGTAAAGCACGGAGTGCAGGTGTCCGAAAAGGTTCACTTCAAGGTTCAAGGTTCGGGCGGGATTTCCACCCGAGGAGGATGATACTGAGTACCCCGGTCATTCCTGGCCGGGCGACACGGGCGGGAATCCCCGTGGTACCGCTGGGTGGACACAGGCAGGAATGCCCGCGGCACTTTCACTTGGCTTCCGTAAGCGGAAAGTAACGCATAGTACAACCGAACGTATAGGCAAAAGTCGCACCAGCGCAAAGCGGCGGCTTCAAACAATTTCCGGAGTAACCACAATCAATGTCGGACAAACAGCAAATACCTGCTCAGATTTTTCTGCAGACCTCGCCGGACCCCCAGGTGGATGACGACAGCAGCACGGGCATGGACTTGTCGGTGTTGTTCGATTACCTGGACATGATCCGCGCCCGGCTGTGGCTTTTCATCGCCATACCCCTCGTGGTTTTGGTCGTGGCTTTTGTTCGTATTTATTTCGCGACGCCGATCTACGAGTCGGCCTGTCAATTGCAGATTCAGCCGCGTCCATTCGAGATTAGCGGCGTCCAGAGCTTCTCTGATCCAATGGCGGGCGCTCGCGATTTTACCGAGCAGATCAACACCGAAATCGAATTGATGCGAACACCGGACGTGCTCAACCAGGCATTCGACGAACTCAACTTGGCGGCGGATCCGGCCTTTGCCACTGCAAACCCCGTGGGCGAACTTGTCCACAATCTGAAAATCGGGCGCAAGAACGGCACGTTTCTCATCAATGTGGCATATCGATCCACCGACCCCGAAAAGGCCGCTCGAATCGCGAATTTCCTGGGATCCCTATACGTTCGACGCTACCAGAACAGGAAGCGCGTCATATCGGGCGGCGGAATCAGCCGCCTGCGTGAACAGCTCGAAAATATAGCAATCGCGCGCGATGAAGCGTTGACGGCACTCTCCGCATTCAAACAAAAACATCAACTGATGGATCTCGACTACGAGCGCGAACTGCTTTCGCAGCGTATCAGTGCGCTTACGGACACGCGTATTCAAGCTGAAATGGAGCAACGCCAAGCCAAACACGCCTTCGATACGATTAAAGCTTGGCAGGAAGAAGGACATCTCGGAGCGATCGTGCAGATCACGGATAATGACTTCGCCCGCACGTTTCGCCTCGAACAACTGCGCATGCAAATGGATCTGCCTGAACTGCTGAGCAAATTCGGGAGGGGACATGCCAAGGTCCAGACACAGGAGAAAATTATTAACAACCTCAAACAGGCTATCGCGGAGGAAATTCAAACCAATCTGGTAGCGCTCGAGCTGAAGCGGGAGCGAGCCGCAAAACGGCAGGAGATTATCTCCGATGAAATCGCCGCCCTGGAAGATGAACTCATGAGATTGGACACCTTCGCGGCGGAATTTTACCGCCTTAAAGATACCTACCAAGCGGCTGAGGAGGCGTATCGCAAGGTCATTGCCCGCATCAACGATGTCAATATCAGCGTAAATACAGACGAGATCGAAGCAGACGATTTTCTTCGCGTGGTCAGGCGCGCCACTCCCCGGTTGGATCCGGTCTGGCCGGAGCCCAAAAAAGAACTTGCGCTGGCCTCCTTTCTGGGGCTTGCCCTCGGCGGCGGACTCTGCATATTCCTGGGAATGCTCGACCCCTCCGTCAAGAGTAAAGCAGAGGTGGAGCGTTGTATTAACGACACCGTTATCCTGGGTAATGTACCGGCTCGCTCCGAACAAGCCGACGAACTGGGGGTTGCCGAAGATCCCGCCAGCTTGCAAGCGGAAGCCTTCCGTAGTATCCGAACGAGTTTATCGCTTTGTCTTACCGGCCGCGAAGAAAAGTGCTTCGCCATTACGAGTTCGGCGGCGGGCGATGGCAAGACAACGGTGGCGCTTAACCTGAGCATCTCTCTGGCACGCGACAGCCGCAGCGTGCTCCTCCTGGAATGTGACATGCGACGTCCGAGGTTAAAACAAATTATGATGGAGGCCATCGAACCACCGGACGGGAAAGGAGTCTCGACGGTACTTGTCGGCGATTCAGAACTCAAAGACATCGTCTCACCCGTCAAAAAGCAGGATGGTTTGAGCGTTGCATTGTGCGGTCCCGTACCGCCCAACCCGGGCGAGCTGCTGGGCACCGAACGCTTTACCGGTATGCTCGCGGAGGCAAAAAAATCGTACGATTACGTCATCATAGACACTCCTCCTCTGCTGGGTGTCGCTGACACCGCCGTCATGGCGGGACACGGGGTCCCTCTTCTCCATGTTGTGCGTCTGTTTAGAACCACGCGCCACGAGGTGCGACTCGCCATGGAAAAACTCCAGACCATCCAGGCAAAATGCGCCGGTGTCATTCTCAACCAGGCGGAGGTGCCTAAGTACGGCCGCTACGGCTACTATCGCAAGGAAAGCTACGGCTACGCGTACAACGCTAAAAGCGGTTATCACTACACATCGAAAACGCTTCACGTTACCGACTCTTGATGATGTACTGTCTCTGAAATGCCCACTTTTATCTGATTTCTCTGGCGTGAATATGCTTATCGCGAAACTCTGCGACCGGTTGCGGCTGACAATTCTCAGTCTCATGCTCATCGCTCTGCCGCTGGGACTGGGGGGGCGTGCACACTGGGTCCTTCCGGCCTTGACCATCACAAACGCAGTGGCGCTCTCCCTGCTTTTCCTGGAAAGCGCGTTATCCGGACGAAGACCGCGCATTCATCGCGCCTGGGTGGTCAGCGGTGCCATTCTGCTGCTGTTGTGCGTTCAAATCGTACCTGGAAGCGGGCTTGTCGGGATGTTGTCACCCCACGCCGCCACCGCGTGGGAACAGGCATACGCCGCCGGTTTAACCGAACTGGAGCCGCGTATGAGTTTGGCACCCGCACGAACAAGAATGGCTCTGGCGATGTTGACGCAGATAGCGTTGGCGGGCTTCCTCGTTTACAACACGTTCAGATCACGTTCCCGACTGCTACTGCTTTCCGCAAGCATCGCCGGCGCGGCTTTTGTAAATACGCTTACCGCTTTGACCCCTACCGTCATCGGCAGCCCCCATTTGTACTCGGATTTGGGGATATCGAGCACACCGCTGAGCGGGACATACCTTAACAGAAATCACTTTGGCTTCCTGGTCGGTCTGGGGCTGTTGCAAGTGAGCGGGCTCGCCTGGTTGATTTACAACAGTGGAGACAACGGCACGCGAACAATTCACTGGAAAAGCCTCTTTCCGTTCTTGCGAAAGCACTTGCGCAGTCCAATGCTGGTGGGGCTGGCAATGGCGGCCGTGCCGATGACCATGAGCTTAGTCTTTTCTCTTTCCCGGGGCGCGGCCATGGCAACAGCTGTTGCGCTGCTTTTCTTTCTTGCCGTCTTGCCCAAGGGGCAACATCGCGGGCGCATCCGTGAAGGAACGTTTGCCCTCACCGCAATAGTGGCCGTGATATTGGTGGGCAGCATCGAAGCACTTCTGTGCCTGTGGGGGAGGTACGAGGCATTGATGGAGTTGGGAAACCTGGGATTGGCGGGCAGGTGGAACGTGTGGCGC
>JAIPIM010000164.1 GCA_021734725.1 Minisyncoccota bacterium
CGGTGATGAGCCGGATGACAACCCCCGGGAACAGCACCATTGCGCCGACGGTCACCAGAAGAATCAGAAACTGAAGGCTCAGTACAGCGCTTCCGAAGCGCCACGCGCTATCCTCACCCCGTTCGTCCATTTCCCGCATGAAAACCGGCAGAAAGGTCGGCCCTATTACCTCTTCGCCGATCAGGAACACCGCGAAGATGCAGTTTTCAAAGACAAACGCATAAATGATATCGTACTGACCCTGGTCGAGATACTGAGCAAGGACCTTCGCCTGAAGCAGGCCGGCCAGTTTTAGCAAGAGATGGGCGATCCCGACGATAAAGCTGGCGCGGACAATACGCGCGCCGAGGGTCCCCTGTGTGTGCTTGGCTGCTGTCATCGTGGTGCGAATGTCCCGGCATACTGCAGTTCGTAAAAAGTAAAAGACTATAATGCATCTTTTACGGTTGCCAGATTTTTCCTTAAAACGGAATCGACAACCATTACAAGGGGTACCCCACGAAGGCGAATCGTGATCCACTCGCGCCGCCGGTTCTCGTACAGCGGCCCGTGTTCGTTACATTGGAAAACCAAATTCGGACCGGTGATCCGCGTCACGAAGACACGTTCTTTGTCCCGCCGCGGCGCGACGGTGACGCTCTCCCGCTGCTGGACGTGGTCGCCGCCGTACAGCAGGATTCCCTGATCCGCCTGGCCGCCCGCCAATGCTTTCCATCTGTATCGCGAAATGGCGCATCGGCAAACCATGAGTCCACTCCAAAACCGTACTTTTTAGAGTGGACTTATCGTTCATCTTTCATCCTCGGTCTCGTTATCGCTGGTGACCCGTTCTCATTGCTTGCATTTTCCCGCGGCAGAGTTAATTTGTAAGACTCGTTTTCAGGCAAACCATTGTGTAGCCTCCCAACGTCAAGCACGCATACAGCCGTTAACTTGCAGGAGATCATTCATGACCGCACAGTCCCCGCTTCATAAAGCCCGGGCATCGTACCAGCCGCGCCTTCCCGCAGTCTTTGCAGGCAATGGACCCTTTGTGGCGATTCAAGAGAGCGGCAAGACGGAATCCGTCGCCGACCAGGAGGCTATCTGTGCAGCTTTCCCGCACACTTACGGGCTTCCCCTGATCACATTTGATACTGGCGGCGCTTCGGAATTCCCGGCTGTTAAGGTTGCGGTGGTCTTGTCGGGCGGACAGGCGCCGGGCGGGCACAATGTGATCTCAGGCCTGTACGATGCATTGAAAGCCATCAATGAGAACAGTGAACTCTACGGCTTTCTGGGAGGGCCGAGCGGATTGACGGATAACCATTATAAGGTCTTGACGGGGGATGTTATTGACGCCTACAGAAACACTGGCGGGTTTGATATCATTGGTTCGGGACGGACAAAACTGGAGACACCGGAGCAGTTCGAGAAGGTCGCCGAAAACTGTCGGGCGCTTGGCATTCAGGCCGTGGTCATCATCGGCGGAGACGATTCGAATACCAACGCCTGCGTGCTGGCCGAATATTTTCTCAACAAAAACCTTGGGATCCAAGTCATCGGATGCCCCAAAACCATCGACGGTGACCTCAAGAACGAGCAGATCGAGACGTCGTTCGGCTTTGACACCGCCACCAAAGTGTATTCCGAATTGATCGGCAATATCGAGCGCGATGCCAACTCGGCGAAGAAATACTGGCATTTCATCAAGCTGATGGGGCGCTCTGCCAGTCATATTGCCCTGGAGTGTGCGCTTCAAACGCATCCCACTATCACCATTATTTCCGAGGAAGTGGCGGCAAACAATCAGACTCTACAGCAGATGGCTCAATACATTGCCACCGTCGTTGCCGACCGCGCCAAGGCCGGCATGGACTTCGGCGTTGTTCTTGTCCCTGAAGGACTCATCGAGTTCATTCCTGAAATGAAGGCGTTGATCGCGGAATTAAACGAATTGCTCGCCGAGAACGATGCTTACTTCAAGTCACTGGAATACACTGACGATAAGTTGCAGTTTGTGAACAGTCATCTTGGCGCGGGCCCGTCCCAGACATTCAGTTCACTGCCCGGCGACATCCAGCTCCAGTTGCTGATGGACCGGGATCCGCACGGCAATGTCCAGGTCTCGCGCATTGAAACAGAAAAATTGCTCATCGATATGACGGGAGATCTGTTGCGCGAATGGCACGCAAAAGGCAACGTCAGTGGAAAGTTCAGTACACAAAGCCATTTCTTCGGATACGAAGGACGGTGTGCGGCGCCTTCCAATTTCGACGCTGACTACTGTTACAGCCTTGGCTACGCCGCCGCCTGTCTGATAGCCAATGAAAAGACCGGCTACATGGCGGCCGTCAAAAACCTGTCGCAACCGGCAGGCGAATGGAGTCCGGGCGGCGTACCGCTGACCATGATGATGAACATGGAGCGCCGTAAAGGGAAAGACCATCCGGTCATAAAGAAAGCACTTGTAAATCTTGAAGGTGCTCCATTCAAACGGTTTGCGACGGAACGGGGCAAGTGGGCAAACGGCAATGAATTCGTGTTTCCCGGTCCCATTCAGTATTTTGGACCACCCGAGGTTTGTGACCGGCCAACAATGACGCTCGAACTGGAGAGCCGCTAACCTCACGGCCAAGCATGCATACCACACCACTAAAACGTAATCCATACTCGCCGAGCAACATACGAAGTCGCCTGGGAAGATGCGTGCGTCACGTCACGGCGGCGATTCTTCTTTCTTTTGTGGTGGTGGTTCATCTTCTTACTGCCCATACGGCATCCGGTGCGACTGACAGCTCTGACATACAGGTTGGATTCCTGCACTGGGGTACATCGCCGCGCGTCATTGAACATAGCTGGGTCCAGGTCCCTTCCACGGTGCGTAACCGAACCGAAGATGTCCGCACTTTCTATTTAACCTTGCGCCCTGAAGGCACCCCGGGCATGGTGTTTGGCAAGGCAATAGCGGTCGGGCCTGCCGCTCAAGTTGACAATCAGCTTCTGATGACCGCCTCACGAACCCGCGAATATGAAGCAATGCTGAGGGACGAAGACAGTTTGCTTCTCGCGCGCCAGGAAGTGCGATCGGAGTTTCAGGGGACGTATCAGAAACACTGTCTCTTCTTCATTAACGACAACCTCGACATCATGGGCTTGTCAGACGTCAAGAAAATGGAGGGATTAATCGACAATTTAGCGATTACGCGCTCGACAGCTCAGAAAGCTCCAAGCCATTGGCAGGAGTTCGGCGGCAGCTCCATCGTTGTGATTGTGGACCCAACTTATGCCGACATGAGTGCGCTGCAGTTTAAAGCAATCAAAGATTTTGTGAGCGGCGGAGGGACTCTCCTTTTCCTGTCCCCCGTCGGAGCCGAACGGGCCTCGGCAACACTGCTGCAGGACATGCTGCCCGTACTTCCACTGCACGTACGTCAAGTCGATCGTCTCCCAGCACTTGAACGCTGGGCATACGCTATCCCGCCCCAAGAGGCCGACCCCCGGTTGACCTGGAACGATGGGATGTCGTTTCTTGAAAGTGTTCCTGCCGAAAACAGCATTGTGACGATATCCGAGGGCCCATATCCGCTTGCTGTGTGGAAACGATTTGGACTCGGGCGGACGGGAGTCCTCACGTTTGACCCATTCAAGGCTGGGTTTCGGGATCATCCGGTGGCCGGTACCGTGTGGAATCACCTGCTGGCATATGCTACACATCCACCCTTGACGGAAAATGCTCTCCATACTGCCCCGCTCAAGGACGCCGTCAAGCGGCTGGCCGGTTTCCGTGTTCCGGATGCCGCCGTGATTCGCACGCTGCTGCTGGGCTATGGTTTGGCCCTTGTCATCGTCTTCATTCTGGGCGCACTGACGCATAAACACGTGGTGGCATGGGTGGCCAACGGGTTGATTGCTTTCGGACTCACCGTCGGTATCTTTACCGCCGCTTATCGTCAGGTGGCGGACCGCCCGGAGAAAAACATAAACACCCTCGATCTCAAGTTCAGCGATGCAACAACGACCGTGGGCGAAAAGGTGGCGACGTTTTTCAGTAAAGTGGACGCCCGTCCGCTGGTCCGCGGAACAGACGGCTCCGTCCTGTTCCGGGCCCCTCCCCCTTCTCCAAGCCCGATACCGACCCAGTATGCGCCGCCGATCATGGAGATATGGCGTGAACAAGGCCGTTCCGTCATCCCTCGACTCAGTGTACACGCGTTGAAACAGATTAGCGTTTCGGCCTCCTACCGGTCAGAGACAGCAACGCCGCTATCCTTTCCCGTGATTGAGAAATCCGCGAACCGACCACGCCTGCAAGACTATGCTTTGCCGGACGGCATACCCGCCACCGCCAAAGCGTATCTCTGCCTTGGTAACGGATTCGTTCGTGTAGCTATTGAAAACGGTATATGCCGCACGGATTATTCCCCGCGCGGGGCGTTGGAACTGGATACCCTGACAACGGACTACGAGCATTTCCTCCGCCACAATCTCTTGCCCGTGCCGTGCCTTGTATTCATGTATAGGCAGCGCGGACCGTCCACCCAATTCACAGTCTCCCCCGGCGACTACAATGAGCTTCAACACTGCATTCAGGCAATACCGGTCAACACGGTTACGGCGTCGGGCAAAATCCTGCTCATACCGGAAGAGCTTCCTTTGCGGCCAACAACCAAGAACGCCCGGGCGCTGTACTGGCTGAACCGTTGGCGTGAAATCTCGTTGCACGGCGGGAGCACTGTCTACGAGTTTGCGGCGGAGTTACCGCCGTACGCGCAAGGGCTCGAACTGGAGCGGATTACCGCCGAGTTGGAAATCTACAATCCAACGGGGAAAATCACTTCGAACCTGGCGCTTCTCCCCGTAACGGACAGCATACTCGCCGAGCAGAGCAACATGGACCGGCCGGCGGTGCCTTTTACCAGTCGCCAGGGCTCTGTCTTCGAGTTCAACGACCTTGGCAGTCAACCTGTACTGGATAAACGAATGAATTGGGTGCGGCTCCGCCTTACCGTGAGCGCCGAAACAAAGGAGGAACCATCGGCCTTTGATGTCCAGACCTGGCGCATCAACAGATTTCGAATAACGGCTGAGGGATCCCTTCCTGAATCCGATCACCCCATGAGGTTTTAACCTATGATTCGTACTGAAAAACTGTCGAAAGACTATGGCAATAATCGCGGCGTGTTCGACCTCTCCCTTAATGTACCCAAAGGTCACATCTACGGATTCATTGGACCCAATGGGGCCGGCAAAACAACGACGATTAAAGTGTTGTGCGGGCTCTTGCGCCCCACGGCGGGGAAAGCCTATATAAACGACATTGAAGTGCGCCCGCGCCATGTCCGGCAAATCAAAAAACTGATTGGTTATATGCCCGACAGTTTCGGTGTCTATCAACAAATGAGCGTGTGGGAATATCTGGACTTTTTCTGTGCTGCCTACCGGATCCCGACAAAGCAGCGGCGCAAGCGTGTTGATGAAGCCTTGAAGCTGGCGGAAGCTTCTTACATGCTGGATTATCAGATGGGATCCCTGTCGCACGGAATGAACAAGCGGGTCGCTCTCGCGCGCATCCTTCTCCACGACCCTCAGGTTCTTATCATGGACGAGCCTGCTAACGGTCTGGATCCGCATGGACGTATCGAGATGCGCAAAATGATCCAGCGTCTGCGGGATTATGGGAAAACAATTCTGTTGTCTTCCCATATCCTGCCTGAGCTTTCGTCCGTCTGTGATCAAGTCGGGATCATCGAAAAAGGCCGTTTGCTGGCGAATGGCACGGTCAAAGACATTACGTCCAGCCTGCGGAAACAGATGGTTCTGTCCATCATGATCCAGTCCGACGCAGCCACTGCGGCCTCTTTGTGCAAGGATTTCCCCAACGTGAAGGAGGTGAATACATCGGGCAACGAGTTGCGCGTTGTTTTTGCCGGTACCCGCAATGAAATCGCTGAACTCAACGAAACCTTGGTCCACCAAGGTGTTCGCATTATTGGTCTCAGAGAGGAGCAGGACGACTTGGAAGAAGCCTTCCTGAAAGTAACCGGACGCCACGATGGGGAGGCATCTTAGCCTCAATCTTTCAGATCAAGGAACCGGTGGTCTCATAGTTTATGCGTAATTCAGGCTAGCAATTTTATGATCGGCACCCCTCAAAATCCTATTTTTCGACGTGAATATCTGATGATGGCACGAAGCCGCAAGGCATTGCTTGCGGTCCTTCTGCTGGTCGTGGTGTTGAGCCTGATTCTCTACACCCTGTGGCCACGTAGCGGTGTCCTGTCACAGTTCGACAGCAATGAGATTTTCTCTGTCTTTCTGGGTGCCAATCTGGCCTTGATTATCCTGCTCGTTCCCGCCTTTACGGCGGCCGCCATAACCGTGGAACGTGAAAACCAATCATTCGATTTGCTTTTCACCACGGCATTGACTCCGTTTGAAATCCTGGCGGGCAAACTGTTTTCTGCCTTGGGCATGGTATTCTCCATTGTTCTGCTGTCCGCGCCGGTCACCGCGGTCTGCGCCCTCAGCGGAGGCATCAGTGTCGCTCTTTTACTCAAGACCTATGGGATCATTTTTCTGGCCACGCTGGTATACGCGCTTCTCGGACTGGCCATCAGCGCTGTTTGCCATCGGAGTTTTACGTCCGTGGTCTCTACGTATCTGGGGATTGGTGTGCTGGCCGGTGCAACGTGGCTGCCGTCTGTACTGCTCAGTGGCCTGACCGACTTGGACGCAGTGTGGCGGATCGTGCGGAGCCTCAGCCCGTTCGAGGCTCTCTTTGCGCTCAATCATCCGGCCCGGTATGAAATCGAGGTCGGTGGGGTGTTCGCCACGAACACGCTTCGTCTCTACACCGTCGGCATGATTCTGCTGGGCGGCGTTTTCCTTCTGATCTTCATCGTCTTTGTATTACGGCCGACGCATACCCGAAAGGCTAAATTCCAAGAACAGTACTCAGACTTTCGAACATCGGTAAAGCGCCGCCTTGGTTTCCCGTTCTACCTCATCGATCCTCTGAAACGTAAGAATCCCATAGCGACGTGGCGGAACGCCGTGTTTGTGGCTGAATTACGCAGCAAACTTTTTGGGCACCCAAAGTTCATTCTGCGTGCACTTGCCATCTGTATTGCGCTGAGTCTTGGTATTCTTATCCTGATATCCTTCAACTTTGCCGCCGTCTTGGGGCCGGAACAGGTTCGTCTGGCGGCCGTGCTTTTCCAGTTTGGCCTCATTATTCTCTTCGCGCCTCTCGTCAGTAGCGGCAGTATTACGGATGAACGTGCTGCCGGAACCATTGTGCTGTTGCGCATGACACCATTGTCGATTTGGACGATCGTAGTGGGAAAGCTGAAGGCCGCATTCATGTATGTCTTCATTTTTCTTTTGAGCAGCGTTCCGGTGCTGTGTGCTCTTGCGTATCTTGAACTGGAATCCGCCTACTGGCGTATCGGCGCCTGGGTGGGGGCCCTCCTTCTGTGCGCGTTTGTTTTCATATTGACCGGACTTGTATCGTCCACCGTTATGAAGACTACGGCGCAGGCAACCGCGCTAAGTTACACGGTGGCATTCCTCCTCTCGGTCGTAACGTTCAGTGTTCTGCTTTTCGGAACACGCATATCGCCATCGGTTAAGGCAGCAGTTCTGACCGTTAACCCCTTGGCCGGCGCAATACAGATAACGTCTGAAAAATGGTTTGCCGATCTGCCACTCTTGTATGGACGTACAATTTGGCAAAACCACTTGCTCTTATTCGCCGCGCTTGCCGTGGTGCTGCTGATCGCCGCTGTCCTCCGGGTAGGTGCCATGCTCCGTAGAGAGCACCTGTCCTGACAAAAACAGGAATATCGTGTCATGAGCCCGCTGAATATCGTCACCACCATAGCCATGTTCCCTTTGCTCCTGCCGTTGTGGGAGCAACGTCCCATCACGTCCGACGATATCTACCCAACTCCTTACCCTATAGAAGTCCAGAACGCGGATGTGCGGTCCGCTGCTGAAGGTTTCCGCTACGGGGACTACGCCTTTCGCCAAAGGCTCGTTCAGAATTTGGCGGAGACACACAACCGGCTGGCGGCCGAGACGCTCCTCACGCAACTCCAGATTGAACCCAACGAAGACATCAAAGCAACTATCCTCGGTCAAATCCGCCTGTTGCCGTACAATGCGAATGCAGCACTGCAGGCGGTCACGCCGCTGCTTGACAGCCCAGATCGTACGGTCCGTCAGTGGGCAGTGACACTGTACGGTGAGCTTGACGACGCGTCCGGGGACGTGTTGCTGCAAAAAACGCTGAACGATCCGGATCCACAGGTTCGGCGGCGGGCCGCCGAAGCCCTTCCCGTGCATGCACAATCACTGACCGCATCCGAGCTCCAGAAACTGCGGAAGAGCCCTGACGCCGTACTCCGCGCCTGGGGATGGGCGGCAATGTGCCACGTTAAGGATGCTCGGCAAATCGTGAGTCAACTGCTGGCGGCATGCCGCGCCGAACCTCCCAATGTTCGTCATGCAATTGCCAATCACATGAGCACGCTTTCGCCGTCTGTGACGCAAGACCTGTACGATGCACTGTCCCAAGACAATCATCCCAGTGTGCGGGGTCAGACGGCAGCGGCCATAGGTCGCGCACCAGCCCCGGCATTCCTTCCCCTTGTTTTGCGACTGGCGGACGATCCCGATTATGAAGTGCGGCGACAGGCCGTTCACAGCCTGGTTGCTTATCCTGAACCCGCCGCCGGGGAAAAGATCGTTGCGAAATATGGAGATCCCTCTGTTTTTGTGCGGCGCGAGGCAGAATCCAGCGCCACTGAACTGCACCCCCAATTCGACATGGCAGACTTGAGCGTTGCCCGCATTTCAGACAGCGATCCGAATGTTCGTTACCGCGCGTATAATGTTCTGGGGTCAATCGATGCGCGCCAGCATGGCGAAGCCGTCGGTAACGCTCTTTTACAGGAACGTGACCCGCGTCTGATCAGTGCCTCCCTGCTCGCCTTATCCCGCTTGCGGAACATTCAGTTCACAGAGCAAGCCTTGCGGCTCGCGAGACACGCCGATGCCAATGTGAGGAAGAATGCTGTTTTGGTTCTCGGTAACGCAACGGGGCCGCG
>JAIPIM010000165.1 GCA_021734725.1 Minisyncoccota bacterium
CCGGCCATGAGGAAGACCAGGGCGGCGCCTGTGGGCATGCCAGCGTGCACGAGTGACGCTACAATAGGCACGGACGCCGTTGCACAGACATAAAGGGGGAGTGAGATCAGCAGCATGAGGAACATGCCGGCCAATCCGGTTGCCCATGCCTTTTCGGCCAGCGCATTTTCGGGCAGGAAAAACGATATTGCCGCGGAGATCAGGATGCCGACGGCAATCCATTTCCATACAGGGTAGAGTAATTCATTAACTGCAAACTCCAGGAGATTCCGTATACACGTGCTGATTGTGCGACATGGCGCGCTCTCTTTCTTGTCAGCGGCAGGCGTTCCGGCTCTCTGTTTCTCCGAGATGCCGATGTTTGTAATCGTTCCTCCAATCAGTCCCGTTACAAATGCGCTGACAACTTTAAACAAAGCAAACGGGAGCCCCAGGAACGCGGCGCTGACCATGATGGAATCCACGCCTGTTTGCGGTGTGCTGATAAGAAACCCCATGGTGGCGCTGTCGGAAGCGCCGTCCTTTTTCAGACCGATCGCCGCGGGTATAACACCGCAGGAACACAGTGGCATGGGAACTCCAAATAAAGAGGCTTTAACGATGTTCTTGAAGTTTCCTTTCCCGAGGTGCCGCTGAACAAAATTGGGGGGAAGAAGGACGTGCAGCAATCCCGCCACCAAGGCGCCAAACAACAACCAGGGCGCCAGTTGTCGTGTTACTTGCCATGCCAAGGATAGGTAGTCAATCATACGATTTCCAAGTCATCACGTTGCTGTGCTGGAAAAACTGTATTGTTACCATATTATATGGGTTTGTGAAACCTTATCAATTGCAACGTGCGCCGTGGAGGGGCATGTTTTGTCTAAAACTGAGAGGATCTGACGACAATGGCCAACCAACAGAAACAGAACACGGATACGAGAAAACACGCAGGCAGTGGACGCTGGGTGGGATTTCGTCCAGAAATTCGTGTTGTGGACTGTACCGTTCGCGACGGCGGGCTCATGAATGCCCATGCCTTTGACGATGGCGTGGTAGAGGCTGTTTACCATGCGTGTGTTGACGGCGGCATAGACTGTATGGAGATCGGTTACAAATCATCGAAACGTATCTTTTCGACCGACGAATATGGAAAGTGGAAATTCTGCACGGAAGACGATATTCGCCGTGTGGTGGGTGACAACGACACGCCCCTGAGGATTTCGGTGATGGCCGATGCCGAACGAACAGACTACCATGAGGATATACTGCCACGCGATCAGAGCGTTATTGACATGATCCGCGTGGCGACCTATATCCACCAGATTCCGACTGCGGTCGATATGGTCCAGGATGCGCATGACAAGGGGTATGAGACAACGGTCAATCTTATGGCGATTTCCACGGTCCAGGAGCGCGAGCTGGACGAGGCCCTTGAAGTGCTGGGTCAAACGGCGGCAGGCGCGATTTACCTGGTGGACAGCTTTGGTGCTCTGTATTCTGAGCAGATCGATTATTTGACGCGCAAGTATTTGAGCTATGCTACCCCGACGGGCAAAGAGGTTGGCATTCACACACATAACAACCAGCAACTGGCGTATGCCAACACCATTGAAGCGATTGTTGTCGGGGCCAATATGCTTGACGCCAGCTTCGCCGGTCTCGGGCGCGGTGCGGGAAATTGCGCCATGGAACTGCTGCTCGGATTTCTGCACAATCCGAAATTCAGATTACGCCCAATACTGAAATGTATCCGAGATTATATCGAACCTTTACGTGAGGAGTTGCGCTGGGGGTTTGATCTTCCTTATATGATTACCGGTCAACTCAACCAACATCCTCGGCCTGCCATACAGTTCAATGCCCAGACAGGCGACCGTAATATTGTCGACTTCTTCGATGCGATGATTGAGGAAGAATAAACGGTTCTCATAGTGTGTTGTCCTGCCATTGTCAAAACCTCGTTCAAGTTGTGGGCAGCTTTGCTGCCGGTGACGCTGTTCAGCGGGGTGCCATGTGCTTCCGGCAACGGACTGACCGTCGATTATCCGATCTTTCTCAATATCGGAGTCCGTTCCGCCGGGAGAACCGGGGTTATTGTGCAGCCCGCCGTGGAAGGACTGCGCGGCCCCCGTCGGTTCCGGGTTGGTGATGTTGACTGCCTGCGTTTTCAGTGTCCATTTTCGCAACAGGCGTTCGGCCGCGCCGCATGGGACATGCTGGTTCGGCTTGATCTTCGTCGTGCCGACGGCATTCGTTTTAAGTTTCGTGCGGTTGACATTTCCAGCGTCGGCTATTTTTCCTTTCACTTTAAGAGTGGGAACGGCTGGTATACGGCGGAGTTTACACCGCGCGCCACCGGCGAATGGGAGACAATTCATATTCGCAAGGCTGATACGGTCGTTGAGGGAACCCCCGCCGGATGGGGAAGAATTGGCGCTCTTCGTATCAGTGCGTGGCGGGGGGAACACAGGTCCACGGCATTTGACATTGCCGCGATCGGGGCGCGACGGTGTGAGGACAGTATCGTGATTGTCCGGGGAGTTCCTGCCGTGGTGCTTGATGCGGCCGAGCAAACTGAGCTGGCGGGATCGCTCAAGCATGCCCAGCGCATAGCCGGAATCCTCGAAAATTATGGTGTTGTTCCTGCGTTTGTCGACGAAGCGGATGTCGATGCGCCTCTTTTGGCTTCCGCCCGTACGGTTGTCCTGCCGTACAATCCCTTCATGACAGACAAGGTTGCCGATGGATTGGCGGAATTTGTGGAGAAGGGCGGAACGATCGTCGGATTCTATACGATTCATCCAAAGCTGCAGGCCGTTACACGCATTCGAAAAACGGGTTACATGAAAGCCCGGGATGTTCCGGGTGGTATCGGTGGCATTCTCTTCCGTCAAGGTCGTTTGCCGGGAGCACCGCGGATGGTTCCGCAGCAATCGTGGAATGTGAATCTGCTGGAGGCCCCCGGGGAGCCGCTTGCTGTTTGGCAGACCGCCGACGGGCAACCTACACGTTTGCCAGCTGTGGTACATGGAAGGGGTGCTGTATGGATGTCGCATGTGCTTCTTAACAGTACCCGGAAGGAAGGAGGGCTTGCATTGCTCGCCATGGTTGGATCGCAACAACCAGGTGTATGGCGGATTGCGGCGCACGCGGCGTTGCGGGATCTGGGAAAGGAATTGCCGCATGGTTCGGTTGAGAAGGCGCTTGCGGCATTAGCGAAGGAGGAGGGCCATGATCAAACGGTGAATGCTCTTGCCAGGCAGATACGGGCAGCACGCCGGCATGCAGTCAGCGATTTCAATCGCGGTCGGTACCGGCAGTCTTTAGTTTCAGCACAGCGTGCGAACTGGTTTCTAAAGGAAGCGTACTTTCGAGCGCAGCGTTCTGTCTCCGGGGAGTTTCGAGGGGTGTGGTGTCATCGCGGATATGGTATTAAAAATTGGAGTTGGGAGCAGACGCTTCAACGATTGGAGGACGCCGGATTTAATACTGTGATGCCCAACATGATGGATGCTGTACAGGCCTGGTACCCCAGTCGTATATTGTACTCACGTTGGAAAGAATCCAAGGCAGGCGATCCGTTGGATGCGTGCTTGCGAGCGGCACGCGGACACAACATAGACGTCCACGTGTGGATGATGGTTTTACGGTTCGGTGATACTGCTGATAAAGGAACGATGCAACGGCTGGAGAATTGCGGACGTACACAAGTGGATGTTCATGGGAACGCCGCCCAGTACTGGTTATGTCCCAATAGCCCTGACAACCGGCGGCGTGTATTGCAGGCGGTCGCTGAAGTTGCACACCGATATCCGATAGATGGACTTCACTTGGATTACGTGCGGTTTGCGGGCGCGAACTACTGCTACTGTTCGCACTGCCGCGGACGTTTTGAAGCCATGGTTGGGCACCGTATCGAGCCGTGGCCTTCGGCGGTGCGTGAGAATTCTCAATTGGCTCGACAGTGGGCGATGTTCCGTCAGCAAACGATCACAAGCTTGGTGCGAACAATCAACACAGTCGTTGATCAGGTTCGTCCCGGAATTGCGCTTTCAGCAGCTGTTTTTCCGGATCCGAATCGAGCCGGGGAAGTGGTAGGTCAGGACTGGTCATCATGGGCGGAAAACGATTATGTCGATTTCATTTGTCCGATGAATTACACATCCAACCGGCACGCGTTTGCCCAGTTGCTTCACAAGCAGACAAACCGTTTGGAAGGGACGGGAACCCGTCTCTATCCGGGCATCGGTCTGCGCAGTGAAGAATTGAATGCTGTTGAAGTGATCGAGCAGATCAAGGCTGTCCGTGCAGCAAGGACGGGCGGTTTCGTAGTCTTCGAGTATGACCTTGAGCAGGCTGTAAACGTCTTTCCTCATCTTGCGAAAGGCGTGACAAAGCCCAGTGACTAGCTTTTTCTAATGCGGACCGCGTATGCGTCCGTATGACATTGTGGTGGGCCTTGTCCCGCTTAGACTGGGAAGTGCTATGGAAAGAACAAATAAGAGCACGGACAAATCCGGGCGGTTACCGCCGTGGTTGAAGGTCTCGCTTCGTGGTGCGGGACCGCGCAACGAGGTCCGCACTCTTCTCAGAGAGCTTCAATTAAACACGGTTTGCGAAAGTGCGCACTGTCCTAACTTATGCGAGTGCTGGAGGCGTCGGACCGCGACGATCATGATCCTTGGCAACGTATGCTCCCGAGACTGTCGTTTCTGTGCAGTGCCTCACGGTATCCCGGAGCCTCCTGATCCCGGTGAGGCAGACCGGGTTGTTGAGGCAGCTTCAAAATTGGGCCTTAAATACGTTGTGCTTACAAGCGTTACGCGCGATGATTTGCCGGATGGCGGCGCAGGTCACTTCGCTCGTGTTACGCGTGCGCTGAGAGAATACGATCCCAAGGTGGGAGTGGAAGTCTTAACTCCCGACTTCTTCGGTCGGCGACGGGATATTGAGACTGTAATTCAAGCAGCACCCAACGTATTTAACCATAACGTCGAAACATGTGCGCGACTTACGCCTCAGATTCGCAGCGGAGCGGATTACGGTCGAAGTCTGGCGGTTTTGGGTGTCGCGGCTGAGTTGGGTTCAGCGCACAAGATAAAAACTAAATCCGGGCTTATGCTGGGGCTTGGAGAGACAGATTGCGAAATACGCGAGACCCTGATTGATCTCCGTGAACGGGGGGTCAGCTTTGTGACGCTTGGCCAATATCTACCCCCTTCATCAAAGCATTGGCCTGTTGCGCGTTATGTGCATCCGGACGAGTTCGAAAAGTGGCGGCGTATTGCCGAGAATGAGCTTGGGTTTGACGTGGTTGCCAGCGGACCGCTGGTGCGAAGCTCTTACCACGCGGAAGAGGCGCTTAGGACAGCCTTGCATTGAGCGGTTCATCAGAAAACCGGTACAACCACTTGATTATTATCCTTTTTTTAGGTAGATTAAGCTAAAGAATTCTATACTATGTGCGATAACAAGGTGGTGTTGAGGATGGGGATGGCCCAACCGGGAATGTCACCAACAGGCGAGGTCAGCATATAGTCGCGGCGTCGCAAGACAGCAACGAGAGAAGGGCATTATGAAATCATGCAATGCGAGGACAGTTGTCCACCGGGCATTCGCGATCCTATTGTTTACGTGCATGGCGGGGCACATCAGGGCAACTGAGATCCGGCTGGAACCTCAAGCACATGCGCGTGAGCCGCGCGACTTCAACTTTCGGTACGGGGACATCTACCTTGATTTGACCGGGGGGATTTCGATGCGGTACAGTGACAATATTAATTACGCGGCGTCCGAGGATAATGAAGTGGACAGCTGGTACGTCACCCCCAGGTTGACCTTGTCCGCCTATTGGCCGGTCAGCCCGTATGTCGATATTGACAGCGCTGTAAGCGTTGGATACGTCTATTATTTAAACGATGAAGCGGAAGACAATTGGTACGTGTCAGGCACGGAAGGCAATGTTTCCGCCGGCGTATCCAGCCAGATCCGATTAGGAGACGATCACATAATAACGCTGCGGGACGAGCTGGCTCGTGAGGTCGACAGTCTTGATATTGCTGTGCGTGGGCGCCCGGAAGATTATGCGATTACTCGGAATACATTCTCGGCCGTTTACTCGCGTGCACTCACTCCGTCGACAACGGGCAGCCTTCAATACGCTCATGAGAATGTGTGGGTTAACAAGGATGAATTTGACTGGCAGAATTCCGTCAGTGATTCGATTGACGGACTCGTTCTTTGGCACGCTATGCGCAACTTTCGCATTGGTCCTTATGCCAGGGTGGAGTGGTACCGCTTTCCTGAGGACGTTCGGAACGATCGGGTCTCTTATGAAGCGGGACTAACATCGGTAGGAAGTTTTACAGTTGGTACGATGGTGACCTACACGGCAAACGTCGGCTATGAAGCCATTGCTTTGGATGACAGCAACGCTCCGGACGTTGACGACGACGAGGGTGGGTTTGTAGCGGATTTTACGGCTGCCGTTAACCCCACCATTTTCCCCGGTCACCGTGTGCGGTGTTCGTACCGGCGGAATCATGAGACTGTTAATCCGTTTGCTAATTATGCGGACGAACTTCTGCTGGGGTACGGCATCGATTTTTATGTTACCCGGAACCTGTTGGCTACAGCGGACGTCGATTATCTTCACATTTGGGAATCGGATGATGGTGAAAATGCGGAACTGTGGCGTTTTTGGATGCGTACCAGCTACGCCTTGACGCCGAAAACGAGCGTAGGTGCCGGCTATCGTTATACGTTTAAGGATTCGGACGACGCAGACCGTGAATACAATCAAGGCACTTTCGAAGTAACTATCACGACCACGTTTTAACAAGCACCTGGATAAGGCGAGCGTCGATCCACTGTGGCGCATTTCAGAGATACGGGTTCAGGTGACATACAACCATAGAAGTACAAACCCTAACGCTGACCTGCCCTGGTCTATTTTTCCGGACATGGAACAGAATACGATTCCAGTATGTCTGTCTACTATGCCAATAGCCAGGTTCCCGGCACCAGTACAGTACAGTTAAGGTAGAGACTGCATCGGAGACAATGTCAGATGGTGAAGAGTTTTTGTTTTTGTGGTGTTAGAGACATCCATGTCAGGCCGTCCTTGATTTATGCTGTGATCAATTCTGTTTTGTTGACGCTGTTCTTTGCGGGCATGATGTTGCCGTTGCTGGTGTTTGGGCAAGCGGATGTATTTTCAGGGTTAACCGTTCCTGAAGACAAGCCTGTAGGCGCGGACTTCAGTTCCAATCAGCCGACGGAGGACGGTATGACGGGGGACCTTGGCAGCGGAGTGGAAACCGATTTGAGGCCGGGTGCCACGAGTGGTGGCATGCCCAATTTCGCGAACAGTGATGAGATTATTTCCGCCGGCGATGTGGTGCGCATTGTAATGCTTGAGGATTCCCAGGTCCAATACGAAGGACACGTGGCCGTTAGCGGTACGGTTCCTATCCCGTATTACGGTGAATTTCGCATCGCGGATCTGACTCAGCAGGAAGCCAGTGAGACACTGGAGGAAGAGCTGGAGAAGAATCTTTACCAGCGTGCAACGGTGTCAGTAAGTCTTTTGCAGCGTGGCCCGGGACAAGTTTACATTTACGGTGCTGTGGGGCGTCCCGGTGGCGTTCAGGTGCCGCGGTATGGGAACCTTACCATTTTACGCCTGATCTTTGCAAGCGGCGGTCTTACGGGGTGGGCGGCGCCGGAAGACGCTTTCATCCTGCGACAGAATCCGCGCGAGGGGGAAGAACGGCGCATCTCCGTCAACCTCAGCGAATTGTTTGCTACCGTGATTCCTGATTCAGACCGTGATGTGACGTTGCGTGACGGCGATATTGTGTGTGTGCCCGGTCTCAATGGGGAATTGTATCAGTTCATGAGTGCTGCCGAACGGGAAATACTGGTCATGGGAGAGGTTGGAAGTCCGGGGCCGATCCGTTTTGGACCGGGGGAGTTAAGAACCGTTATGCGGGCCATATTTAAAGCTGGCGGGTTTGGCCAGTTTGCGAAAAAGGATGCCGTGCGTATAATTCGATACGAGCGCGACCAGACGCGCTCAGAAATGGTGGTGAACGTAGAAGAAATCATGGAAAAAGGATTTTTGCATAAGGACGTTGAGTTGCAGCCGGGTGACATGCTGATAGTGGATCAAAAACGTGTAAACTGGTAGTGAGCTAAAGAAATCATGAAAGAACCGGGATACGACAAAAAAAAGGCCAGGCAGGACCAAGAGGTTCTGCCCGATGCATCCGCGCAGACTGACGAACCCAGTCCCAAAGGGTACCGTGTGCCGCGCGGCGATGCTGACGGTGAGAGCACGGCAACGACATTTGACATCCGTCAAATTATAGGTCTGTGTCTGACCTATTGGTGGCTCATTCTTCTGCTGGCCATAATGGGAACAGCCGGTGGCGTTGCGTATTGTTTCTTGGCCAGACCCTCTTATCAGGCAATGTGCCGATACGAGATTTTTTCTGAACATATGTTGGCTGTGGGGGAAGCATCCACCATGGAGCGGCAGACCCGCCAGTTGGGACGTCAGATGATGCTGATCCAGAGTGACAGCCTGCGAAACAGAGTGGCCAATAAACTGGCGCCGGAATGGGAGGCCAAGGTCCAGGAACTCAAGCCTGAAGTTAATATCCGGAGGAATGGAACGGTACTGTATGTTTACGCCGAAACAGACAATGAAGAGTATGCTGTTGCGTTTCTGAAGGAATTGATTGCGCAATACGAAGAAATGCGTCGAATGGAAGAAATGACGGCCAACGAATCGGCATTGCGCAGATTGCGTTTGGAAAAAATGCGGCTTGAGAATGAATGGCAGGATTCCAAGCAACGATTGGTGGCATTTCGAGAGAGGCATCAGTTGCGACAGATTGCGCAACAATATGAGTATGATCAGAAGTTCATCGACAAGCTGTTGCAGAGGCAGCAGTCCCTGCGCACGGAACGTGCCATGATAGGTATCCAGTTGCGTGCGTTGAAAGACGCGGATGCGCCGACGGTTCAAGATGTGCTGGCACTTTCGCTGGAAGCACATGGCGCAACATCGGGCCAGGGGA
>JAIPIM010000166.1 GCA_021734725.1 Minisyncoccota bacterium
GGCAAATGTCCCGGTGGGATGTGAAGTGCATCGGGAAATACACCACGAGGATGATACACCACGGACACTCCCTCTGAGTGCGGGGGCGGAGCGGGATACCCCGGGCCGGGGGTAACGGTATATCTCCCGTTACCATCACGGATTCACACCCACACAAAAGCCACATCACTCCACTTACAAGTGCGCCGCCTCTTACGACAGTCATTTTCACAGTCACCTGTTGACCTCCTTAATAAGCTAACGCCTCGATATCGAACATCTTCACACCACTCCTATCAATACGATACATGGTCGTTTCATGCAAAACAACAGAGACCGGTGCCAATCTCAGGCGTGTAATCGACGGGGTGGAAGACTGCTAGAAAAGGTATCCGGAGAAGTGGGGTTCAGAGCAGATTACTGGCCAACTCGGCCAATTCGGAGCGCTCGCCTTTTTCCAAGTTGATATGGGCGTAGAGGGGTTGCCCCTGCATTTTTTCGATGAGGTGACTGAGGCCATTGGAATGGCTGTCCAAGTAGGGATGATCGATCTGAAAAATGTCCCCAGTGAACACTACCTTGGTTCCTTCCCCGGCACGGGTGATTATCGTCTTTACTTCGTGCGGTGTCAGGTTTTGGGCTTCGTCCACAATAAAAAAGATCTTTACCAGACTGCGCCCGCGAATATAGCTGAGCGGAGAAATAATTAATTTTTCTTCAGCAACCAACTCGCTTATGCGACGATTCTTTCGATTGGACTCAGGAAATTGATTTTGAATCACTCCCAGGTTGTCGTATAACGGTTGCATGTACGGATCGAGTTTCGACTGGATATCGCCGGGTAAATATCCGATATCCTTATTGCTGAGAGCCACGATTGGCCTGGCCATGAAAATCTGACGATAATGCTTTTTGGCTTCCAGTGCGGCGGCAAGTGCCAGAAGTGTCTTGCCGGTGCCTGCCTTTCCGGATAGACTGACCAGACGGACATCGGGATTCAGCAAGGCATTCAGAGCGAATGTCTGTTCGGCATTACGCGGGGTGATATGGTACGCACTGACCTTGTCCACGCGACGCAGCACCTTGTCGGCTTGGTGATACACTGCCAGTGCCGATTTTTTGCCGTTTCGCATGATCACATATTCATTTGGCAAAAGATCCCGCTCAACGTTCGCCTGGTCCACAGGCACCTCGTAGGGCGCGGTGTACATGGCCCTAATCACGTCGGCCGGGATATGTTCCTCCACCCGGCGTCCCTTATACAGAGCCGAGATATCTTTTACGTGGTCAGTTGTATAGTCCTGGGCTAGTAATCCCGCCGCCTTCGCTTTCATCCTCAGATTAACATCCTTGGTCACTAAGATCACGGCCCGCTCGGGCATTTCCCGGGCAAGTGAAAACGCTATATTCAGAATATGATGATCGGCCTTAGGATCCGGGAAGTTGAACGCCAGATCAGGATGAAACGAGCGCTCGAGTTTGACGGATATGCGTCCGAGTCCAGGGCCGATCTTAGCGCCGTCTTCGAAAAGTTTCCCATGGCTCAATGCGTCAAGCGCACGAACAAATTCACGGGCATGGAAATTCAACGTGTCGTTGCCCTTTTTGAACCGGTCCAGTTCTTCCAGCACAGTTATAGGGACAACAATGTCATTGTCTTCGAATTGGACCATACACGAGCTGTCGTGGAGAATCACATTCGTGTCCAGCACAAAGATCTTTGTTTTTCTTGACATGGTGGAGATTCCGGTCGCGTTTCAGTCCTGTTCGTTGCCGATTAAGGCTTTGTCGCTGCTCACAAACCAGGCCGTAAGACCTGCTGTGCAGCGTTTTCTTTGGATTGTCCGCGCTGTCAACCAGTTCCTTAACTGTAACCTGAATCCGTAACTTTTCCGTCGTTCTGCAGATGTTTTCCAGACAAGCCGGCAACATGGTGCTCCAGCGCCGAATAACACGTAATGCTCTACTCACGAGCCCCTTCCCCTTCTGGGCCGCCGCGAGTACGCCTTCGCTGTTCAGCTTCGGTGTGCTACATTAGGGGACCCTGTGCGACAAAGGCCAACGTCAGAAGCCGGAAACTTGAAACATGCATGACGAACTGCTGAAAGCTGCTCGCGACCATGACATGGCCGCCTTGGCGGAATTGGACCGCAACGGCCTTCTCGCGGGAGTTGGCGAATCTCTTGATGACTACCTTTCCAGGATACACGAACTGAGGACCCGGATTGCGACAATGGAACATGCCCTGGACGAAACAGGACATTTCGACATCGAGGGCATCGAACTGAAGGCTGATCAACGGATTCCTCAGGACCGTTTTGAGGAAATTCGTGACATGACTGCTGCCCCCTATTCTTTTGTTGCGGAATGGGTCCCAGGCTTCTATATAGATCCCTCCTTCGGCTGGCTTTTCGGAGGATGCGCGTATTATTTCTACCCGGAATTCTTCGCTCTCTTTATCATCCGCAAGGCGTTCGCCAGACAACAGAAGTGGCTGATTTACGATCGGCGGGAATTGTTGGCGCATGAACTCTGCCATGTGGCGCGTGTCGCATTGCACAGCAAGGTGTTCGAGGAACACTTCGCGTACCAAGTCTCGAACAGCCGTTTCCGCCGGAACTTCGGCGGAGTCTTCGTTTCAGCGGCCGACAGTTTTATGGTGTTAGGGTCAACACTGCTGCTCCTGTTGGCGCAATTCGTGCAGAGTTTTCTGCTCCCGGCTCTCTGGGTATGGCCATTTTGGCTGCTAGTGATAGGCGTGGTTATTTTCCTTCTTACACGCTATCGTGCCACTCGAAAAATGCTGCGACGTGCCGCACGAAAACTACGGCCCCTGGCAGGCACCAACACAGAGGCCGTTTTGTTCCGCTGCACGGACGCAGAAATCGTTGAACTGGGAACCCTGGAGAATATCCGGAATTGGCTTGATGAACCATCGCGGGATACTGTGAGATGGCAGGTTATTAAGGCGCGGTTTCTCCCCCCGCAGGAATCAGAATCAGTTCAAACCGAGGACCCCCTCCCGGCACATGAATGAACACTGACGTACATGTACAAATTCTGAAAGCTCTGGCGGACGGGACCCGTCTGCGTCTGTTGCGCTTGCTCTATCACGAAGAGCTTAATGTCTACGAACTGTGCCAG
Organism: Minisyncoccota bacterium; assembly: GCA_021734725.1. Taxonomy (GTDB): domain Bacteria; phylum Verrucomicrobiota; class Lentisphaeria; order Oligosphaerales; family MVZH01; genus JAIPIM01. Next base: position 3,124 of record JAIPIM010000166.1, read on the forward strand.
GTTCTGGACATGCCGCAACCACGGGTAAGCAGACATTTAGCCATCCTCCGCGCCGCCGGTTTGGCTACGGTGCGCCGCGAAGGCACCAAAATCTACTACATGCTGGCTGATCTGGATATACCCCACCAGGCATTCCGGGATTACCTCGAAGAACTCGGCCAAAGCGACCATCCAGACCTGCAACGCCTGGAGGAGAGCCTTCGACAACGTACCAAGGACGCCGAGTCGTTCGCTGAAAGTAAAGCGGAGCAGTGGGATGACATCGGGAAGGTGCTCCATAGTACACGAGCTAGCCTTTTGGCCTTAGCCAACATGGTGCCGCGTGGTCTAACAGTCGCCGATCTTGGTACCGGAACCGGCTTCATGCTGCCGTTCCTGGCCAACTTGGCGGATCATGTTTTCGCCGTGGATCAATCAAGCGCCATGCTGCGTCGCGCACGCTCTCGCTGTCGGCAACTCGGACTGTCCAATGTCACGTTCGTCCACAAGGCAGTCGAAGACCTCACGGAAGATATTCCGCCGTGCGATGCCCTTCTGTTGCACTTTGTCGTTCACCAGATCGCTCGCCCGCCTGCTCTGCTGAAACGTCTGAAGAAATACTTGAAGGCGGACGGCAGGCTGGTGATCGTCGACAGGGTCCAGCACGACGATGAAAGCGCGAAAGAGCAGTTTGGATCGTTATGGCTGGGATTCTCACAGCAGCAGATGGAAGACTGGCTGAGAAAAGCCGGCTTGGATAATGTCCACTGGCAACCACTGTCCGGAAATGACCTGTCTACGAATACACAATTCGCAATTTTTGTGGTAACCGGACAAAACAGCACACGTGACGATAAACAGAAACTTGAGGAAGACTAATGTCCGATTCGTTTACACAGTCTCTCGAATTACCCTCGCCACATGATCCTGCCCCCTCCCCTGGCTGGATCACCCGGCTCGTTGAAATAATGGCACAGTTGCGCGCACCCGACGGATGTCCCTGGGACCGGGAACAGACCCATCAGACCCTCAAAGAATTTCTGATGGAAGAAGCAGCAGAACTCTTCGATGCCATCGATGATGAGGATGAAGAAGGGATGGTCGAAGAACTCGGGGACGTTCTTCTCCAGGTTGTTTTCCACAGTCAGATTGCTTCCGAAGAAGGACGTTTCAACATGCAGGACGTCGCCAGGGTATGCTGCGAAAAACTGATCCGCCGGCATCCGCACGTATTCGGGGAGAGTGAGGTAAACGATGCGGCGGGTGTCTTGCGGCAATGGGAGACAATTAAACGCTCAGAAAAGCCGAACAGACGTCCCTCCGCGATTAGCGGAGTTCCGCGCCACTTGCCCGCACTCCATCGCGCTTACAAAATGCAGAAAAAAGCCGCCAAAGTGGGCTTTGACTGGCCGAGCATCGAAGGCGTTGTCGCCAAAATTGACGAAGAACTGCAGGAAGTGAAGCACGCGCTGGCAACGGACGATACGGCCGCCGCCTCGGAAGAAATTGGAGACCTTTTGTTTGCCGTTGTTAACTTAAGCCGGTTCCAGCAACGGGTGCCCGAGGAACTTCTTCACGACACCGTAAAGAAGTTCGAAACACGGTTCCGCCGTATTGAAGAGTTGCTCGAGAAAGAACATAAAACGCCAACGGAGTGTACCTTAGGGGAACTGAACGCATTGTGGAACCAGGCAAAGAAGGAGACATCCGGATGAAAAAGTTGCTGCCCGTCATCGCCATCGCCGTACTGATCCTCGGCTGTACCAAGCAACAGGAAGAAACGACAGACGAATCCCAGCCGCGGGACGGCGAACAACAGCCCACGTCAAAGACTTCTGAATCGGAGGATGCCGTCCAGTCAGTCATCGAAGACGCCACGGGCGTCAGTGCCGTGCGCAAGGGCGAAAAGGCCAAAGACCGGATTAAAGCGATTCAGGAAGAGCGGCAGAGGCAAATCGAGGAGTACATAGACTAGTATTTAGTGAACCCGGCGAGACGTGTTCAGCGTTCATAGACACCGATCAGCTCGCCCTGGTCCAGTATATGCCCTTGCATAGCGGACAGAAGCCCGTCCTTTGAAGCACCTGGGGGAAGGTCCAACCTCGCATCCAGTGCATACACCTTAAAGTGATAATGGTGCGCCCCATGACCGGGTGGAGGCATCGGGCCGCCATAGCCTGCAGTCCCCCACGTATTTTCGCCATCCTCAGCACCGACGTTGTCCCCTTCCGGAAGCGATCGCGTATCCTCGGGTATGCCGTACAGCACCCAATGGACCCAAGGAGTGTCCATGGGAGCGTCCGGGTCGTCACAAATCAAAGCGAATTCCTTCGCTTGATCGGGGGCCCCTTCCCAGGTAAGGGGCGGTGAGACATCTTCCCCCTCGCCCGTGTATTTCCGTGGAATCCCGCCGTTCGCCTCAAATGCACTGCTTTTAACCCTGATCATGACGACACTCCCGTTGTATCTGTTTTCGTGCGAGATTTACTGCTGGCTTTTGCGAACTCCTTCATTTTGGTGGTGAGTTCCTCGAGCCGCTGTTGCACAGCTCCGTAGATCGTGTCACCGGGGTACTTGCCGCTCGTGTCCGGTTCGCCGGCCTCCTTCCCCGTAAGAAGAGCGATACCGTCGCTCACCGTACTGACAGGATAGATATGAAATTCGCCGTTCTCCACGGATTGCACGACGTCTTCACGCAACATCAGGTGATTGACGTTGCTCTCGGGAATCAATACCCCCTGGGAGCCGGAAAACCCTTTGACGCGACAAACATCATAAAAGCCCTCGATTTTCTCGTTCACCCCGCCGATGGCCTGAATCTCACCATGCTGATTCACGGAACCGGTGACAGCGAGGTCCTGTCGCAGAGGAACCCCCGAAAGGCTCGACAAAAGCGCATAAAGTTCCGTCGATGAAGCGCTGTCACCGTCAACATGTTCATAGAGTTGTTCAAATGTGATGCTTGCTGTTAGAGCCAACGGCGCGTCGCCAGCAAACGTCCCTCCCAGGTAGCCGGCTAATACCATGGCCCCCTTATTGTGAATTTTACCGCCGAGTTCCGCTTCACGGTCAATACTGACAATGCCCGCGTTGCCCACATACGTTCGGGCAGTGACCCGCGAAGGCTTGCCAAAGTTATAATCACCCAAAGGAATGAAGGACAATCCATTGACCTGCCCAACCTCTTTCCCCTCGGTGTCGATGAGAATACTGCCCTCCTCGATCATTTCGCGCAATCGTTCCTCCAACCGATTGGAACGATAAATCCGTTCGTCAATTGCCCTCTTGACATCACCACCGTTAACAAGCTTATGGTCATTCGTGCCGGCCCAATAGCATGATTGTCGAATGAGGTCGACGATATCGCCAAACTTGGTCGCCAGCTTGTCCTGGTGGGCCACCATGCGCGCACTCTGCTCAACAATCTTGGCCACACCTGAGGGGTCAAAGTGGGGGAGGTTCTCTTCCTTGCAGATGGTCCCAATGAACTCCGCGTACCGCGTACAGGTGTCGGACGTCCAGTCCATGTGGGTGGAAAAGTCCGCCTTTACCTTGAAGAGTTCGTGAAAATCATCATCCATGTTATGCAGCAGGTAATAGACCAATGGAGTACCCACGATTATTGTCTTGATCGACAGCGGGATGGGCTCCGGCTCAAGGGTACGTGTGGAAATAGCGCTGTATTCATTGCTCAGACTTTCAATATCTATTACACCACTCTTCAAGGCACGTTTCAGTACCTGCCAGGCAAACGGTTTGGTTAGAAGATCCATGGCTTCCACCATGAGGTATCCGCCGTTGGCCTGGTGCAACGCCCCCGCCCTGATCATGCGGAAATTGGTTACCAGCGCGCCAAACTGCCCTTGATGCTCAATGCGCCCAACCAGGTTTCTAAACGTCGGATTCCGCTCCAAACGCACTGGGGCCCCCTCGCGCCCAGAATTATCAACCACGAGATTGGCACGATATTCTTCAAACGACGGCTTTCGACCGCCCATCATAGCAGCAAGCATCCCCTGCTGACCTTCGGGTGCCTGCTCCATTTGCCGCAACTGCTTGAAAGCCTCGACGTTCTTGAGAATATCTTCTCGTGCTTCATCCAAAAATACTTTTATGCGCTCGTAATCGTCGTATTTCTCCTTGAGTTCATCAATAAGATGTCCCACAGTAAAACCAACCACCTGTCGATCAAGGTCGCGCAGTTTCTCCTTAGCCTCCTGCTGAAGCCTCTGACTGCGGCGCATGGTTTCACGCACTTTCCCTTGCACTTTTTCACGCTTCTGCTCGATGTCTTCCCTCTGTTCATCACTCAACTGACTGATCTGACTGGATTGAACCGCCTCACCATTGACTATCGGGGTAAGCGCAATTCCTTGAGGTGTCTGCATAAGCTTGAAGTCGTATCCCTGGGCTTCCCTCTCCAGTTCCTGCATGATTTCATTGCGCTTGCGCTGAAAATCCGCTTCCAGCTGCTCTCGTTCCTTGTGGTAGTCTTCCCCTTCAAACGCCTGTGGCACCTCCGTCCTTAATTCTTCAACCAATTCGTCCATGTCATCGCGAAATATGCGTCCACTCCCGGCGGGAAGTCTCAACGCGCGCGGCTTATCCGCGTCGTCAAAATTATTGATATACAACCAGTCTGACGGTACGGGCTTCTCCTCGGCGTCATGCTCGAGGAATTTCTTGATGGTCGTCGTTCGACCGGTACCGGGAGGGCCAAGTGCAAACATATGATACCCGGGACTCTGAATATTAATTCCAAACGAGACCGCACTGAGCGCCCGGTCCTGCCCGATGACCGTCTCCAACGTCGGCAATTCTTCCGTGCTTTTAAAATCAAACTCGTCAAGAGCGCAACAGCGTCTGAGTTTGTCTTTCGGGAGGGGCGCCACTTTGGTTGCCATGATCGTCTCCATTTGCTTGTATTGGTCGTCACCTGAGGACTGCGCCGCCCAAAAATCCGGATAACTCACCGAAGCGTCTGGTAGAGTTCAGGCTGCAAGCTGACACAACCTCATACGCTTAAAAAGCATACGTCCCGAGGGCGGGTTCCTGTATCAGCAATAGCACTGTATGTTCTGTTCGAAATCCCTGATGGTCACGGCCCTCCAGTTAGAATCGGGAAGAATTGCAGACGCTGTGGATGACGAATAACGCCGGAAACCTGCAAGCGAGGCCCGGTTCGCGGGCATGTCGGAACGGAATGAGGTGCCTAAGCTGACGACTCGGGGTCCATCAGTTTGTCCAAGTGCAGTTCATGGCAGGCATGAATGAATTCTGATGCTGACCAAGCTTGAAACGCTTTTCCCATGGGACGTCCTGTTTCGCCGTGCGCCCATTCGTTAAATTCCCAGTCGTGCGAGACCCCCTGCCGGTTGAGCTCGGCGACTCGAATGAGCTCGTGCAATGCAACGTCACGCATACCCAAACGACTTATAAAACGGACCCACTGCGCACCAATGAAGGGCCAAACCCCGCCATTATGATAGTGATGCGGAAGGTTGAGAAGATTAACGGTGTAATAGCTGCGCCAGTCCTGATCGCCGGGAGATACGGCGGGATAAAGGTTGGACACCGGGTACGGCGTGTTGACGCCTACCCCCCACATGAAACGGAAGGCATATCGCGCTCGTTCTATATCCAGCACGTTGAACAGGAACGCCAGAATATTTCCATACACATCGCACCGCCAGTTGAAATCAAACGGCGTCACCTGTGCCAACAGGTATTTTGCTTCGCCCAGTGTATACTGCATTTCCGAGAAACTCAGCAGGGTATCGTCGTCCCGCATGTGAGAAGACGGCCAAAATTGCTTCAGGATAGCCAACTTAATCACACGCGCCCAGCGCAGGTGATTGCCTGCCGCCTGATAATCTCCCTGTAATTCCAGGAGCCGCCCATAACAGAAGGTGGCGTGATACCATAAAATTTC
>JAIPIM010000167.1 GCA_021734725.1 Minisyncoccota bacterium
CCAGCCCGCTCGCCGTTACAACATAGCATGCAACGCCGCATCAAAAAAGTCGGCAGGCGGCGGCGACCCCGGATTACGCTCTCACCCAAATCACTCCGTCACGTATCACCAATCGCCGAATGCGATTTGTTATCGCTGTGTACCCTGTGATGTCTGTTGTCATCGTTGTCATATTGAGTATGGTAATAGCCTCCAGGCGCATCCTGGGTCGCGCTGTTCATCAAGGAATAATTCACTTGATCTGGGGTGTAATCGGTTCGGAACGTCACGGGGTCGCTGACTTGGCCCAACCACCGATAACTCCACACCGTGTTGCCTTCCGAATCGTCGCTCTGCGCGGGGAGCGCAACCGGCGAGTCGAAGTCGTCAGCCAAGTTCCAGGTATGCCCGACCATATAGGCTGCTTGGGCGCTCCCGCCCACGACCGCGAGTATTGCGCATACTGTTGCCAGACACCGCAAGAACCATTCGCGTGTTTCGACTTTGTTTGGCCTCTGCATTGTTCCATCTCCTTTGTTGCTATTTTTCACGACCGAATCCGAAGATTCTATGATGTTCATGATGTGGCGTGCTCCTTCCGTTGGTTTGTTAGACTCTTGCGAAATGCCTTCACCGAGTCGTTCGTGGTTCCTGGTTCGTGGTTCTTCGTTCTTAGTTCTTAGTTCATAGTGATCCCATAATCATAATTGGCGAATGTCGGCGAAAGATTACGGTTTTGGAGCGTTTATACCTTCATCTTTACCGTAATCTTTACCTTCATTTTTCACCCCAATGGATCCCATGGGATGCTTGTGAATTCCTGCTGTAAATCAGGGACACCTCCGCCAGTTGGGACTCAGGCGCGAGGAATGTGAGCTTCATCGAGGCCGCACCGTCGGGAACTCGGAAGGTTATTCGTCCGTACGGCTCGATGGCATGTGAAAACTCGACCTCACTGGCTTCCAGGACAGCCTTGTCCCTGTCTGAAAACTCCACGTCGAACGGCCCCACGGCGTTCACCACAAAATAAAGGTCGCCGTCCGGATACCGGTTCAGTGACTTGGGGCCGCTAAGCTTGTACAGGAAGCTCCCCGGAACGAAAGGGGGATCGAGTTCATCTTCCTCGGTCTCGTTTTCCTCCGCAACCCGGGTTTCAGCCGCAAGCTTGACGGCCAGCACGGGCCTGGAACGCCCTTCGGACACCGGTTGGACCTCGAGGTCGTCGTAACTGGTGTCACGATTCTTTTCGTATCCCGGCACAAAATCGATGTAGTCGAACAACGCAACGGCTTCTCCGGGTGGAAACTCCAGGTCCAGAACCGTGCCATACCCCGGCTCGAGGTCTACCGTGACCGCGGCATATCCGCCCGCCCGTGAAATCCCGTCTGCCTCGTATACCTTGCCTGTCAACAAATCGTTCACGCGCTCCACTGCCGGCAGGATTTTTACCGTCTGCCGTACGGCATTGTCCGTATCGTTGTTGACGACAACCGCGTAGTATTTTTTCCGCGGCACCTCCCCGCCATACTCGAAGCTGAACACGTCGTTTCCATTGTCGACAAAGCAGAGCGGCATAGTGGATGTTCCCTTCAAAAGAAGGTCGGAAACCGGTTCGAGCTTGCCGAAAAGCTCCCCCAGAGCATAGAATTGAGGGGTCATTTCGAGACCATGCAGAACCAGGCCGTTCCCGGAGGAATAGACGGTCTCGGTAATATTGGATTCTGGATCCTCGGCAAGGATTTTTCTGCCGGCCGCCACCTCCGCACCATGCTTCTCCACAAAGTCTTTTTTCTCAATCTCGTTTCCGTGAATGAGCGCAAAGATAACCATCCCTCGGGCCCCCTTGCCGATACCATTCCATATCTGCCAGGTTGTTTCCGCCGGCGTTGTCTGGCGCCACGTGTAAAAGCTTCCGGGCAGAATAACAATCTGCTTGGTCTCCGGATCGTAGTACCGCCCTCCTCGCCTGGACCAGTCAAACACCTGAGGCATAAGCAGGAAAGGGCGACCGTACGTTTCGGCCAGACGGCGTGTCATGTTGATCTGCGTATTTCGGCGGCGTTGGCACTTTTCCGTGGTTGCATCTTTCATCCAGCCGTCCGGATAGAAAAAATCGTAGGGATCGGTGGTGAGAAGAATGTCGCGATCGAGATACCGCATGGCGTACGGGATGTTATGCGGACGAATAACCAGCCAGAATTGCCGCGCGGGATCGTAGTAATTGAAATAATCCTTGAGCCGATTCATCAGCATCATCTCTTCTGTACGCGGTTCATCAATACCAACGTAGGCAAGAAGATTGTCAACGTCTTTCCAGCTATTCGTCAGCGTTTTTACCGCGGCATTCATCTGCCCGGGCGAATGATTGCCTCCCCATTTCAGGCGTGACGCCGTGTGCTTCGAGGAAGCGACAACCTTCAGCTGATTCTGCTCGGCCAGTTCACAGAACTTTTTCAACTCGCCGGGGGGCATGTGAATAACCCAAACCAGGTTGTAGTTCTGTTCGTGCAGTTTCTGCATCAGTTGTTCGGTATACGCCCACCGGTCGAGCCCCGCGTATTCCGCCTGCCGGCCCGTTCTACTCTCCTCCCACGGCCAATAGACGCCACGCGGAAAGAACGACAATTCCGGCGTGTTTTCGGCAACACAAAACCCGTCCCCAAAAAAGAAACTTCCCAACAGTGCGACAAAACTCAGCTTCTTCGTTCTCAGTGACATGACATTCCTTTCTTTTTCCCAGGTTCAATCTCCGAAGACATGGGACTGCCACCATGCGGAACTCGGCCAGTCTTCCCGTCGCCGTGAGGACACGCGTCCGTCCAGTGTCAAAGCTTCCGCGGCTCCCTGGTGGCGAAGGTGCACGGCACAATCACTGTTCTGCCAGTTCCACACTTCCGTCATCTGCATGTCTCGCAGGTACACGGTGTCCGCCAGAAGTACATAGGAAGAGTCGAGACGGTCAACCTTTGTGGCATCATGAATGGAACCGCCGTAACAGCCCTGGCTTACATGATATGTGGTAGTCCCCCAGTTTTTCCCAATCGGACAATTGGCGACCTCGCCCAGCAGATAATCAGGTACGATGTAATATCCCCAGCGCCGTATCGTGTACCCGGTTGCAACCGGATGGCGATTCGGCGGGATAAACCCGTCAAAGTCATTGACATAAGCAGCGATGGCAATACCGCACTGCCGCAGATTGCTGATGCAGGATATCTGGTTCGCACGTTCCCTGGCGGTTCTCAAAGCAGGCATCAGAAGCGACGCCAGGATTGCAATGATGGCAATGACGACCAACAGCTCGATCAAGGTAAACGATGTTCGGAATACCGTACGGCCGCTTGAACGCGCTTTCTGAGGGTAAGAGAAATAAGCCATGGTCGGCTGACGGTTTCGCGCGCAACTGGTGGCAACCTTGGACATTGGCGTCGTCCTTCTGTTATCGTCTTTCACGCAACCCTCACCGTACCGGCAGGGCTGCCACTCGAAACTAATATGGCCAGCTAACCGCCGCGGTAAACCTTCATGACCCGATATGTATCGATACAACCTTACGGTAAGCATGCCGGGTCGCGTTTGTCAATCGCAAGCAAGCCCCGAACCGTAGGCTTCTCGTCAACTTCAATCTTGTAAATCCGAGGGGCACGGATCATACGGTGGATGTGCCACGTTCGGCGTACGCATGCCGCCGCACTTATAGATTTCCGGGGGCCCTTCACACTCTATCTTAAAGACAGTGCGGAAACCGGGTTCCTGTTTCGGCAGGCCATGTATGACAAGCCGGCCAGTTTCAGCACCATACTCGAAATCGTAAGCCTGACCGTCATCCAACTTGGTAACCGCGCGCGGCCGTGGTTCCAGCCCGGAAATCACCAGCCGCTCACCAGGCCAGAATTTCACGGTCACATAAACGCTCTTCCCGGATGCCGTATAGTCACACACGTGACTCCAGTCCGACCGATGATCGCCGCGTTCCATGAGTCCCATGTCAAAAACGTCCGTATCGAACACGGCCTCACTGTTGCCGCGCAACCAGTCGCCCACCTTCAGCAACGTATCGCGAGGCTCCACGGGCAGAGATCCATCGGGCTTTGGGCCGACGTTCAACAAAAGGTTGCCGTTTCCCTTGGCGGCAGTCAGGAGGTTGCTGACGACTTGGTACGGTGATGTCCAATTCCTGTCGTCCTTTACGTATCCCCAGGCCGTGCCGAGAGACATGCAGGCCTCCCACGGGCACCAAGGTGACGGCGCGGACATGTGCCCCTCCGGTGTCGTGAAGTCGCCGGAAAGTCCGTTCCGTCCATTGAACAGTATCCACGGCTGCTTCTCACGCACCATCGCATTCATTTCTTCCGCTTTCCAACCCTCGGCGTTGAACGGCCACCAACCGTCGTACCAAAGCACATCAATAGGATTGTATTTTGTGACTAACTCCCGGATCCTGGCAAACGTGAAGTCGATAAACGCCTCGTAATCCTGCTTGTTTTCCAACGCCGCCACGGCATCGGGTTGGCACGTCCAGTGGTTCAGGCTGTGATAGAGATGAATCCGCAAGCCATGCTTACGCGCCGCCTCTACCGTTTCAGCAACCAGATCCCGTCCGCAGGCCGTTTTCGCCGCGCAAAAATCGGTCAGATCGCTGTCGTACAGCATGAACCCATCATGATGCATGGTAGTCAGGCAGACGTATCGCATGCCCGCGGCTTTCGCGAACCTGCAGATTTCGTCGGCGTCGTAGGTCTCGGCAGTAAACCGATCCGCCAGTTGCCTGTACTCATCGATGTCTATCTGTTCTTTGTTCAGACACCACTCGCCACGTCCTAGAAGGCTGTAAAGACCGTAATGTATGAAGAGCCCGTAACGCGCCCGCACGAAGTCCCGCAAATTCTGTTCTTTTGTCTGAAACATCGGTTTCCCTTCTCTTTCGTTTCCAGCCCCGCGCATACGTCGGCTCACGATACCCGTGGACGATAGCGGAGACCCCGACTCGTCATCCTTTTACGGGCTTACTGATTACGCACCGTCAACGACCATGCCGGTGCTCTCACGCTTTATTAACGCAACCTTTGTCCGTATTTTGTCAGGGCCAAATTCCTTGCCCATTGCCAAGTCGTAGATGTCTTCGGACAAGGCCCCAAGCATGCTTTCCAAACAGATGTCGATCGTGGTTAATTTCACTGGAAGACAGTCAATCTCCCGGATGTTGTCAAATCCGATGACGCTGACGTTGCCCGGAATCTTCATTCCCGCATCATGAATCGCGGAATATACGCCGGCTGCATTGTAATCGTTGCACAAGATGGCGGTCGGTCGTTTGCGCGGAGACGCGGACAGTACTTTCCGGCCCGCCTCGTATCCTTCCTCGGCCGAGAATCCGCCGTACAGTACGGATTCGCCGGATGTCGCCAGATTCTTTTTTGCCATGATGTCGTAGTACGCGTCGATGCGCTCTTCCTGGTCGACCATGTGAACACCGTCATACCCCTGTCCATGAAGCAGCACAATACGTTCATGCCCAAGATCCGTAAGGTGATCGATGGACAGCTCCATCGCCCCGTGATTGTCTATGAGGTAGCACAACGAGTTTGCGTCCCAGACGTTCGGGCATACATGAATGGCGGGAACATCCATCTCCCGTAATACATGCTCGAAGGTCATCTTCGAGCATCCAAGCATGACGAACGCATCCGGCCGGCTTTCGTCCAAACGTCTCCTGAATTCTTTAAGGCACCCCATCTCCTCGTATGCCAATATATTCAGATGACAGCCACGGTGATACATCTCGGTCAACATCCACCGGCTGATCTCACTGTACAAGGGATTATTCAAGGTACGCTTTTTGAAAAAGAAGCAGAAATCCACCTTGAGACGCTCGTCGTCCTTTACCGTGGACGCCGCGGTGAAGTAGCCGCGCCCCGGAATCCGCTGAACCACCCCGCGCTCCATCAGATTCCGCAATCCACGGTCAATGGTCGCCTGACTCGCATCGAATTGCTTCATCAGGCGACGTATGGACGGCAGTTTCTTATGGGGCGGATGCTGCGCCAACTGACGTTCCAGTTCGTCGGAAATGGATGCGTACTTCGGTTTGTATGACGTCGCGGTTCCGGTACTCATATCCCCCCTTTTATTGCATTTGGTGCTTGGTGCTTGGTTCGTGGTGCTGTATCCGTTCCGGGTGTCCGCTCCCCACGGGGGAGCTGCATGGACAGCGAAGGGACGAAGTCCCTGGAATCTATGACACGAATACGAAACGCAATATGTATCGATACATTGCATTATACAACCGACCGTGCAGCGCGTCAATGCGCTCCCTGGATTTTTACCGGAGCGAGTACCGTAAGTAAAGCGGGTCTCCCGGCCCGCCAATGCGCCCGTGCGGCCCGGAGGACCGCATTACTAAGCCGGCGCACAGCATATCAATCGCCTGTCCAAGAGCCCAACCGACGGGAAAATCAATTCTGCAAGCTGGCCAAGTCTCGCTTACGAGCGCCGGCGCTTCAAGAATACCATGCCGCCAACACCAAGCAACAGCATCGATGCCGGCTCGGGGATGTTTGAGAGTGTGATTGTGTAATCAATATTTTCCGGTGCCGCCCGCCATGCCGCGAATGTTATGTAGGTGAGGTAGAGTTCATCACCCTGGTTCACGCTGACATTCGAGAGGTCAATCAGCCGGTTTGCGGATGTTCCTGTGGCCAGTGTATTCAGAGTGCCGCCGGTGTCGACCAGGTCCAGGTACCAATTATATCCTTCAAATGTCCACGCATCGTTATCCCAGGTTGCGTCTACATCGAGCAAAACATTGTGCCCGTCGACCGGGACGTCCCAACGAATGGAGATCGCACGGTACTTTCGCGCATTCGCCTTGATGGCGTTCGTCGTGTAATCCTGGTTGATCAATCTGAGCCGCTGACCGCTGACATCATTGTCCCAAGTTGCGGAATAGTAATAACCGTCAGTTACGTTGTCGACTGTCGCGTTCAACAGAGGATAGTTTGTGAGATCGGGAGTATATGAGGACCGAAACGTTGCTTCACTTACATTGCCGCCCCCCCAGTACCGGTAACTCCACACCATATTTCCTTCCGAGTCACTGCTCTGCGCCGGCGTCGCCACCGGTGAATCGAAGTCGTCCGCCAAATCCCACGCGTGCCCGACCACGTACGCGCCGCGCACCGTTCCGCTGAGAACCACAAACACTGCGCACATTGTTGTCACAAACCGAATTCCCAATACACTCTTTTTCTCTTTTTGCGTCGTCTGCATCGTTCCTTCTCCTTTGCTGTTGTTTAGATACAGTCAGCATTGCATGCTCGCGGTCGGGCCGGAACTGCCGCGAACAATGAGTTGTTGGCGAAACACCAAGTGGTCCGGCGGCGTGTCGGGCGCCTGGATCTGCCGCGTCAGACAGGCCATGATTTGTTGTGCCATGACATCGAAATCCGGCGCGATAGTGGTCAGGCTGTAGAGTGGATGGGCGCCGAGCGGGATGTTCCCCCCCGCGGTCATCGCGATATCCCGGGGGACCTTTATGCCCATTTCAAGAAACCGGTTGATAAGCCCCACCGCCACCTCGTCGGAAATCACGGCCAGCGCGTCGGGGCGGTCAGGGTGCGAAACAATGGCCTCCGCGGCCTTGTCAGCATGTTCCTCGTCAGCATCCTCTACGTAAAAGACATAGTCCGGCCGAAACGGTAATCCGGCCTTTTCCAACGCGTTCCGGTAGCCATAGAAACGTTCCCGGCCGTCCGTCATCTGGTACGCCGCGGTAACTAAGCCTATGCGGCGATATCCATTCTCAATCAAATGGTTAACCGAAGCCTCCATCCCTTCGAACAGGTCAAAATTCATGGAACTGACTACGTCGCTCGTAAACGTTCGGGGCGTCAACACCAGAATGCCGGTCCCCTTCCGCCTGATCGCCTCCAGAAACTGAATGTCCTCTTTCGCCGCCGACGCGGGAAAAAGAATGATTGCATCAACCTTGTCGTGATCGATTAATCGCGCGAGTTCACGCCGCTGAACCTCACCGGACGCACCGTGACTCACCGGGATCAGATGCAGTGAACGGCTCACGCATTGTTTTTCCAGCGCGGAGATGATGTTCGAATAGATGGGGCTGGTTAAGCGCGATACAATCACGGCAATGTTTCGAGTTCTTTTCTTTCCATTTCCCGGTGCTGCAAAGCTCCCATGCCCTTGACGTTGATAGATCACCCCGGCCGACGCAAGCTCGTTCAACGCCTTAACCGCGGTATTACGATTGATACTGAATGTTCGAGCAAGCTCGGTCACGGATGGTATCCGGTCATTCGGAGTGAAAACCCCAGTGCGGATTTTTTCCAGGATGTAATCCTTTACCTGGTCGGATTTCGACTGCGGTCTACGATTGTCCATCAATCTCTCTTTCCGATCGTCAGCGGGCCTTGTAATAGTATACTAGTACAATACGTCGCGAAGTCCCGGACTGTCAAGCGGTGTGAAGGAAAAAAATGAATCTCATGGGGGCGGACGTGCACTTGCAGACTCCGCCATGTCGTTTCACAGTATGGCGGTCACAAGAGAGTTAAAAAAACTGAACCCGTGGTTCGTGGTTTCTGAACTAAGAACGAAGAACCACGAACGACTCGCGCGAAGGCTATTTCGCAGGAGTCTAAAACAACAAAATGAGGGATCTTCTCGGTTTTCTGTAAAAGTGAAATGTTGAATGCTGAAGGGAGTTGCGTCACCAATCATCTGTACGACGACCCGCATCGATGTCAGAGTTCCGTCTTCAGACGGCAGTGGCAGCGAGTCTTCAGCGAGCGGGC
>JAIPIM010000168.1 GCA_021734725.1 Minisyncoccota bacterium
GAGTACGTGCAGTTGCTTATTGACTATGCAGGCGGCAAGACCGCGACGCTTAACCTGTACTGTGGGACGAACACGCCGTACGCCGCAACCGTAACGACCGGTGAAGAAACAACGTTTGTCACGGTTGACACGGGAGCCCTCTTTAAGAACGCGACGGGGGCCATGCTCGAACTGTTCAAGACAGGCAAACCGAACGTTGACCGGCAGGAAACGCTTGCCATCATGAAGCTACGTGACAAAGCGCTTAATGAGTAACGAGAAAAGGAAACAAGGCGAGGCGTATCAACGTCAGGGCTGTTTCATTCTGTGGATCAAGTGTCTTCCACGAACAGTGGCACGGGGTGGGCCGCCCCGTGAGTCATCTCGGCTGGGGACCATCCGAGCCACTTTCGGCCTCCACATGACTGAGAATGAACCAGCCTCGCATCGATACAGCTGGGTACTGAGCACCGGAAGAAAGACCAACGTGCACGGGCCGGCGTATTTGCGGGCCGGGAGACCCGCTTTACTTGTGCGCCGGGATAGTATCGCGGTTCTCCAGAGCCGCAAACCGGCGCACGCGTACGATTCTGGAATTGCTTTTGCGTAGGGAATTGCGAAATGTCGTTTTTCGTAATTTGTGTTCTTAGTTCTTGGTTCTTGGTGCGTAGTTTTGAACTGAGAACGAAGCACCACGAACCACGAACAACTCGCACGAAGGCTATTTTGCAAGAGTCTAGCCTTTGCGAATAAGGAGTGTTTTCGTTGACGGCCATTAAACCGAAACATCAACAGTTGTACGACATCCTGGTGCAGAAATTGCATCAGGGGGTGTATCCCGCCGGCGGCAAGCTGCCGAGCATGAATGAACTGGCCCGTCGTTACTCGGTCAGTGTCAACGTGGTGACCAAGGCCGTGGACGAGCTGAAGAAAGCCGATTTGGTTGAGACGGTTGCCGGGAACGGCATTTATTCGAAGATCGATAAGGGAATGGCTGCCGGCGAGTCTCATTTTGCTGGCGAGAATGTGTTCTCCGTCTCCTGGATGACCAAAACCATTACTGTTTGGGTGGAAGACGCGGCGGACTGGCAGGTGGCCTTCTGGAACCGTTTCTTCGAGCACACGGTCACCGACAAACCTGACATGGAACTGGTTGTAAACTATGGGGCCGAAAATCCTCCGGGCACGGACACCGTCGATATGTTCATCGGGGGCAGCGGTTTCATTGGCGGTCAGGGGTTGTCCTTGAAAGATTTTCACGACGGCGGCGTCATCAACGACTTTTACCCTGATGCGTATAAGGGAAAACTGCTTACGCCGGACGACACCGTATGGAATGGGCGCCGCGTTGGCATGCCGGTCGGTTTTATCTTGCCGGTGATTGTCCACCGCGAACAGGTGCTGAATGCGGAAGACTACGATGGTGTGCTCAAGTTCGTTGACGATGTAATCCGGAAGAAAAAGGGGCCGGCACGCTACAAAATCTGGTCGCTGCTGGAATTTCTGGCGGGCGAGGGGTTTGACTGTTTCGATGTGAGGTCCGGGACATTTGCCGCCAGCTCCGAGTGGTGGGAGATTCTAAATCGAATTAAGTCGCTGTACACCGACGGCAGTTTATTGCACATGCACAACCTGCCGCTCGACATGGACAAACTTATTGATGACGAACTGGGGGAGACTGTGCAATATCTGGAACTGGCGATCAACCAATCGCGTGTCACGCAAGGCAGACCGGTGCACGTTTCTCCCTGCCCGCTGGGGAACGTCGTGCCGTTGAACCCCGTGTGCGCATGTATCAGTCGAAAGTCACCGTATCCGGAAGAATGCGCCCGGATGGTCGTCGATATGTTGGAAGACGATATTCAGGAGCACTATTTCCATGAACGTTTAGGGTTCCCCGTGAACGCAACCGCGCTGAAGGGAACGGAGTTCGCCTTCTACAGTAACCGTATTCCAACCATGGATAAGCACTGGGTGTTACCGCCCGAAAAAACCTTGCAAAGGCTGCTCCAGCTACTGTTGCTTTGGGAACTGCACTTCTATTTCACCGGAAAGATTCGGGGCGACGTGGTGGAGCGCATTAACCGGAAAGCCGCCTACTTTTTGGCGTCCGTCAATGAAAACGGAGGCGTGGAATGAGATCCCGCGGACTGTTTACGCTGATCGAGTTGCTGGTAGTCATTGCGATCATCGCCGTACTGGCCAGTCTGCTGCTGCCTGCTCTGGATAACGCTAGAGAGTCGGCGCGGAATATCAGGTGTTTGAGTAACATGAAGCAATTAGGGGTGTTCGGTGCGATGTACCTGGACAGTTACAACGAAGTTTTTCCCGCTTGGCCTCCCATGCAAACGCTTATAGACACGTACGGTAAATCACAGTTGCCGTATCAATGCCCCAGCGATCCGTCCGCCTACGACACGAAATTTGTGTTGGCTCTCAATTTCTCGTACGCGGAGAATCTCTCCATAGTAAGTCCAAGCGCTTGCGGTGTCAGTCCAGAGCCAACGGTAATGCGGCTCAGCCTGGTCAAGAATCCCGCGCATTGTCCCTGGTTCGGGGAAACAAAACCGTTCGTGGGACCGGTTACACGGATCCCGACGGTGCGCAGTGCAGCTCAAAGAACTTTGTCTACGGTCCGTACGACGGGACGGCTTTCAACCCGGATTACGGGTGTTCAAGGAGGCACAGGGGAGGGTCGAATTATGTGACTTTCGCGGGGAATGCGCATTGGGAGGACGGCACGACGCTGAACTACAATCTCACATGGAGGTACGACCGGTGAACCTGTGGCCGTTTTCGAATCGTCACGTGCACAGCACTCCGCGGCAGACTGCCCGATGGCGGGAATCCCTTGTATTGGTCGGTATTTGGATGGTGTCCGTTCTTATTCGAAGCGACTATGCGTGGGCTGCCGAAGCTGTGTGGAATTTTGACTTCGATGACGGGGTTCAGGAGGATTGGAAACTGATCGGGAATGTCGAAGTCGTGCCCGGTGTCGTGGGAAATGCCGTGCGCGTGGGGGAGGGGGCGTTGCGGAAGACCTCGGAAAACTTTCTCCCTATTCAGGCCGGGGCCGTGTCTTTGTGGATTCGTCCCGTGAACTGGGACGGCACGGAACCGCGCGTGACGATTTTTCTGGAGATGACGAAAGGCGAAAGACGATATGAGCGAAGTTTCATCTGGTTCTATCGCCCGGATGACACAAGCCGCAGAGGCATTTCCTTTATGATCAATCAGGCCGGGATGGCTGGGAAAACCGGATGGACGGGTATCAGCCTGCCGTATTCGCGATTCAAATCCTGGAAACGCGGTGAGTGGCATCATCTCCTGGTGACGTGGCATCGGGATGAAGGAACCTATTTCTATATGGACTCCCAGATGGTGGCTTTCTACGGGTGCCAGCATGCTTTGCGGGCGCCTGACCATCTCTACGTTGGCTCGCGCCAGTTTGTGAAGGATAACGGGCCGCTTACCGACGTGGATGAGGTACGAATGTACGATGAGCTTCTGAGTCAGCAAGAAATCCGGAACATCTTTTTGCAAGGAATAGAAAGGGATTTTAACGATGTGGATTAAGCGTTCTTATGTGCGACTGGCAGTTACGGGCTTGGCCGCAATTATTTGTTCAACAGCCACGGCCGGCACGGTTTTTCAGGCCTCCTTCGACGGGACCATCGAGCCCGTGGTCGGCGAGAGTGCCGCATTTACGAGCGGTGACGTGGAACCGGAGTACCGGAAGGCCCATTCCGGAAGGGGGGTGCTCTTGCCGAAAGGTGCCGGTCTGGAACTGACGCCGTCCGCATTTCCCGCCAAGGGTGCCATGGAACTCTGTCTTTTTATGAAGTCTACGCTTCCCGGCGACGAGAACCGTGACGCGGTGGCGATGGTCGGCGGGAATCGGCTTTTCTTGAAACAGGGCATGTTGTGTCTGACGAACGGCGTCAAGGCCTTGCGGATTCCGGTCTACGAGTGGGGGCGTGGAGAGTTCGCGCATGTGTTTTTCTCGTGGGCCGATGACGACATTGGACTTTGGGTGAATGACTAGGCGGCAACGGAACTGTCGCCCGCTCCGGATGTTGAGCCGGATGGCAAGCGCATCATCCTGGGAGGCGCGGACAGTCGCATTGACCTACTGATAGACGAGGTCACCATCTTTGACGCGCCGCTTCCCGATGCCATTCGAAGCAAGCGGTATAAGAGTATTCTGCTGGGGCAATTGCCGTACGAACGCGGCATCGTGACGGTTCCCCGGACTGATTCCGCGCCCGCCGTGGATGGAACACTGGATGATCCCTGCTGGAGAGAGGCATCCCAGATCACCAACTTTCTGGTGCATAACACGGGCGGGCGACTTCTCGAACGACCGTCGCCCCGCGTGCTTTTCTGTTACGACGACGAGGCCTTGTACATCGGATTCGAATCTCCACAGCCCCAGGGCGTAGAAACAGCCGAGGCGCCGCGCGACAGTGATAAACTTGTCAGTGACCACGATTCCTTCGAGTTTTTTCTGCGCCCGACCATGACGTGGGAGCACTCGTATTACCAGTTGATTGTTAATGCGAGCAACTCGATTTTCGACGGCAAGGTGAAGGACAATTCCTGGGATGGTGAATTCATCTACCGCGCAACCGTTTCAGATGGCGTTTGGCGTGGAGAAATAAAAGTTCCCTACACCACGTTCGAAGACGCTGGAGTTCCGGAGGCAGGTGACGAGTGGACGTTCAATGTCTGTAGGAATTTTCGGGCGGGTGGAATCCGGTTTTCACAGTGGACCAACACGGGTGTGTCCTATCACGACGCCATGTCATTCGCCAGAATGCGGTTTGGCGGAAGAGACGAATGGGTTCGCGAGCAGTCCGTTGCCGTTGGAGAGGACAAGGACATTCGCGTAGTACTTGACGCTTGGGACAAGGCACGGACGTCCGCCGGCATTCTTTTCTATCGACAAGGCGAGATTGTTCCCAGCAAGAGCATTGTTTCGGCACCGGGCGAGCTTTTATTAAAGACCGCTGAGGGGTCCCTGAAGAACGCTGTTGCCGAGCTGTGGATTCGGAAGGAACAGGCTGACGACCCTGTTTTGTATCATATGGTTCGGGTCAGTCCCAAAACCAAACCAGCTCCCCCGAAATCGAAAACAGAAGAAAAATCCACCGAACCGGCGACCAAGCAAGCCAAGGCGGAAGGCCCCCCTCCGTATGAGCCGAGACCGCCCACTCCTGAAGAGCTTCAGGCAGCAAGAGAACGGAGGAAGCTATGGGAGAACAATTCCCTCGGAAAAGACGAATGGGTCCCCCCGCCGTGGACACCGGTTGTCGTAGACGGCCAGACCGTATCCGTATGGGGGCGGGATTACCGGTTTGACAATTCTCTGTTTCCGACCCAGATCGAGTCGCGCGGGGAAGAACTGTTGAGCCGACCGATCTTTCTGGACCTGCAAACCGAGAAAGGACGGGTGAAAGTGGCCGCCGGCAAGCTCGAGGTGGTTTCTCGTACCGATGAAAAGGCTACGCTCAGGGGAAGGTTTGAAGGCATCGGCCTGACGGTTGAAGCCCTGACCGAACTCGAGTTCGACGGAATGGCCAAGGTTACCCTCAGGATTGTTCCGACGGACGAGGCCATCCAGGTCAAGAAACTGGCCCTCCGGATTCCGATTAAGCCCGACCGTGCACAGTATTACCATTGGGCTGGAAGCGGCTGGGATCCGTCGGTCAGCAATGCGGGAAGCATACCCGAGGACGGGCTGCTCGGCGGATTTCGCGGTATCCTGTGGGTCGGCGATAAAAAAAGAGGCGTTTGCTGGTTCGCGCAGGATCAAGATGGGTATGAAATAAGCCAACCGCATACGCTCTTGCGACTGTTCAAAAGCGAGACCTACGCGGATTGGAATATCCGGGTCAATTTTATTGACACCGCATATCTCCTGAAAGGCGAGAAAACCTTTGTGTTCGGGTACGAAGCCACGCCGGTCAAACCCATGCCGCGACAGTTCCGTGACGAGCGGTTTCCGTTTGTCTGGCATTGGGGACGCGGATACCTTGACCCGATCCCCGGTGCGTTCGTCAATTTAGGTGGCGGCAACAGAAAGACCTCGCTGGAAAAAGTATTCGAGTCGAACCCCGACTACCTGCTGGTCCTGGCGGGCGGCGCCGGGGCGGAGTCGGATTATCAAGGGCAAGTGCTGTCTGAGCAATGGCTTTATTCGCAAGAATGGCGCGGAACAAAGCATACGCGCATCAATTACCCGAAGAACAACTGGGCGGGACACGTTTATTATCACGGTGGCGGTGGGGGGCTCGATACATCTTACCAGGATTTCATGGTGTATTACATCAATGAAGTGCTTCAGAAGCATCGCATGGACGGGATATACTTCGACGGTCATGGCGGGCCGATGTGGTCGGCGCGAGAATTTCTGAAACGTGTATACAAGCTCTTCCGAAAGGTCCATCCGGAGCAGACGAGAATTTTGGTCCATTCGTCCACTCGTATTTTGATTCCAGTGATTGGGTTTGCCGACTTTCACCTGAACGGCGAACAATACAACTCCGGTCGGCTCAGGGTTGGCGCGCACTACACCGATGTGCTGCCCATTGACCGGATCATGGCTGAATTCAGAGGAGAACCATGGGGGACCGTCCCGGCTTTCCTCCCCGAATTGGATGCCATACATCGGAAGTTAATCGCACCGACACGCGAGATGATCGCGCTGCTCCAGGTTCATGACGTACTGCTGACCGGTGCTTGGTGCAACAGCAATGTGTACCGTGCGTACAAGAGTGCGATTAACCGTTTTGGGATTGCAGAATCGGATTTTACCGGGTACTGGGAAGATGCGGTGTCGCACAGCGATTCGGAAATCAAAGTGAGTGTGTATCGTCACCGGACCCAGGACAAGTGGTTGCTGTTTATTTCCAATCTTACTCCCAAAGCAAGGACAACGATCGTTAAACTGTCCGCGGATACTTTGGGCTTTGAGCCGGAACGGATAGAAGATTTGGAAAACAACTTCGAATTGCCGGTAGGACCCGAGATTACCGTTCCGGTTAACGGACTGAACTTTCGTATGATTGGAGTCTTTGGAAAAGAGCACTGAATAGAAAACGCATTGCGACTGACGGTTTGTGTCTTGACCATAGTGTCGCCGAGCAGCAACAGTCCTTGATAGTCGATGTGTGAAGGAACCCCGAAAGGGTGGGGTATTGGAAGTACCTCCCATTCTACCAAACCAAGAACCAGGAACGAAGGAACGAGCACCGAAGAACGGAAACCCAGTAAAAGGAGACCAGCCATGAGTACGATCACCAGAGACATCGCCACAACCCTTACAACCATGGCCAGCGTATGTTTGCTGACCGTAAGTGTTTATGCCGCGGAAATAACGTGGGACGCGGGCGGCGCACCGGACACCAATTGGTCCACGCCCACCAACTGGAGTGACGATTTGGATCCTGCCGGTGACGACATTGCATTCGACAGCACGGGATTAGCGGCGTCCGGCACGACCAATACAGTGGACCAGGACCACACGGTGTCCTCGCTTAAGTACCAGTATATCGATTCGAGTAATTGGCACACCACGGAAATTCCCGAGAGTGTTACGTTGACCGTGGACGGAGTTGACGGTGTCCTGGTCGGTGACCAGATAGACGGGAAAACAGCGAAAACCAATGTTGCCGTAACTGGCGAAGGAACTCTGGTGGTGGACAATCCGTCCGCAAAAATCAGGGTTTTCAATCGATCGACCGCCACTACGTATCCCACGGGCACTGGCAATGCTACGCACATGGCCACACTAAATCTTTCGGACTTGAATACGTTCGAGGCCGAAGTGGCCAGTCTTGAAGTGGGGGTTGGTGAGGGCAGCAACACGTACGCGCGAGGAAGTCTTTACCTGGCCGAGAACAACACGGTTACGGCCGATGAGATTCAGGTCGGCCGTCAGTCCGGTTACCTAAATGATGCGGGCCACCTTTACCTTGGTAAGAACAATACCTTAAATGCTGACATGATCGGCGTTGGCACGACCGCCTCCGGAAGCGGCGGTGGGTATGGATATGTTGAATTTGCTCCCGGACCAAGTAATCCCCAGGTTACGATCCGGGGCAAAAATGGTGGTGAAACTCGTGCCGATATGGAGGTAGGTACGATCATTATTAGTGGCACGACCTCAAGAGCGATGATAGGAGACGTCGATCTGACCGGGGGTTCCGTGGATGCGCTGCTGGGAACGTTACGGATCGGATACAACCAGTATGCCGGTGCTAATTATCATTCAACTGGGACCCTTAGCTTTGACGAAGGCGTTGTGGATGCAACAACAATTGAGCTGGGCCGTAAGAGTGCCGGGCCGGGGAGAGGAACGATTACCGTGGGTGCCGATGCCACTCTGCGCGCCGATACCATGACGCTGGCGAGCATAGCGAGTCAGTACTACAGCCAGCACGATGCACGCGGAACCATTAACCTGAACGGGGGCGTACTCGAGGCTAAGACTGTGCAATTGGGGACCAGTTACAGCGGCCATACGCAGATAGCTACGGTGAACTTCAATAGCGGCACGATCCGTAACAAGGCTGACGGCAACTTGGCTATCACGGATATGACGACGTTCAACCTGGACGATCCGGGGGCTTCTCATGTGTTTGACGCACAAGAAGGGTACACGATCAGTGTCAATTCCGCGATGAGCGGTGACGGTGGATTCACGAAGACCGGTCTCGGCACGCTTGACCTGACTAGGGACAACACATATACCGGGAACACCACGGTTAGTGGGGGGACCCTCTCACTCA
>JAIPIM010000169.1 GCA_021734725.1 Minisyncoccota bacterium
CGGCGTAGAACCATTCGGTGATGTGGCCGAGCATGAAGTGCTTGTGGTAGGAACCGCGTAAGGCGTCCCAAGCCTCGGTCAATGCGGTCGCGCCTTTCTTGAGTTGATAACCGTAGCCGGGTTTCTCCGACTGGTTGGTCATGGCGAGGATGACATCCGAGCGTCCGCCTTCGTAGAGCGCGCGGAGCAGGTAGTGGAATCCGACATCGCCGGCGGTGAGACCTTTCGCCTCGACATCCTTGACGATGGCATCGAGCGCGCGTTGCCGCATGTGCGGTTCGGCTATCCCCATCACCAGCGGCACGGCATTTGCGCATTGGGAACCTGTGGAATAAATCCCCGCTTCCTCGTTCCAGAAATTCCGGTTGAACGCCTCACGGATCTTGGCGGCCAGCGCGCCATATTTTTCCGCGTCTTCGGTTTTTCCGAGCAGGGCCGCGGTCCGGGACAGGATGTCCGCGCAGCGGAAGAAGTAGGCGGTGGCGGTGACTTTCATCGGGGTCAATTGCGAGTGGCCCGGCGGTTTGGGGCCGATGTCATACCAATCGCCGAGGCCGTGCGAGACGATCAGATCCTGCGACTTCGACGCGAGGTAATCGCAGTAGCGCTTCATCCGGTCGAAGTAGTTGGCCAACAGGGAGATGTCTCCGGTGGTTTCGTATTGCTGCCATGGCACGATAACGAACGACGAGCCCCACTCCGGCGAATCGCGGAAGCCGCCCTTGAAGACCGTGTATTCCGGAGCGATGTCCGGCACGAGGCCGTTGTCGAGCTGGGCCTGGGCCATGTCGCCCATGCCCTTGACGTACATCGCGGCCATGTCCCACTCGTAGCGGAGCGCGTAGCCGTGGAGGTGGTATTGCTCGAGCCATCCGAGTTTCTCCCGATGCGGGCAGTCCGTGATCACGCTCATCAGGTTGCTGCGCTGCGCCCAGCGGATGAGGGTGCGGATGCGGTTGAACAATTCGTTCGAGCACTCGAAGTCGCCGGCGGGCTTCGCCTTGCTGTGCACGACCACGCTTTCCAGCTCTGTGATCTCCGGCAAAGGATTGCCTTCAGGCGCGCTCAGCTCGACCTGCAGGTAACGTCCGCCGCGGTAGAAGAACTGGGGAAACCACGTCTCGCCCGTGGACTCGCCTTTGAGGGTGTAGGTGTAGAACGAATTGCCGCCGCACATCGGATCGTGGATCCGCCCGTCTTCGCCGAGCAGTTCGGCGGGAATCATTTTCACCGACGCACCGGCCACTCCTTTCACTTTCAGGCGGGGCATGAACGAGGCGTTCTGCCCGAAGTCGCAGACCCAGAGGTTGGGGCTGATCTTGTTCACCTTCACTGCCTTCAGTGTTTCGATCGCGCCAATGGGAGCGGCAGCCTGGGACAGTCCGGTCAGCGCCCCGCCCGGACCTTCGGTGAATGTGACTGGCGTCCAGATGCTGGCGTCATCGAGCCGTTTTTCGAGGCGTGCGTCGTAGTCTTCGCCGCCGAACACGCAGGAGAAGGTGATCGGACCGTTGGCGGTTGTCCACGATTCATCGCTGATGATCGTTTGTTCGGTGCCGTCGTCAAAGCGGACGCGCATCTGCAAGGTCAGCATCGGTTGCCCGAACGACCCGGTCAGCTTGACGTAGCGTCCGCCGGTGACATTGAAGAAGCCGTTGCCGAGCATCACCCGCAGCTCGTTCTTTCCGTTCCGCAGTTGATCCGTCAGGTCGAAGGTATCGTAGAGGCAGGTTTTGCGGTAACCCGACCAACCCGGCGCGAGCAGGTCGTCGCCGACCTTCGTGCCATTGAGGAACAGCTCGTGGTGTCCCAGGCCGCAAATGCTCAGCACCGCTGCGGCGACTTTCTTTTCGAGAATGAGGTCGCGCTTGAAGACTGGCAGGCCTGGCGGCGTGCTGCCGATGCCCTTGGCGGTGGTCGCACCGTACTCCCCGGCGATCCATTTCCCCTGCCAGGGCTTGCCAAGCACGCCGGTCACGAATCGGCCGCGCGGGCTCCATTCCCCGGCCACACCCTTCTCGTCCCAAATCCGAACGCGCCAGTCGTAGCGTGTCTGGGATTTCAACTCCGGACCGGCATACTCCACCGCCACCGACTGGTCGGACGCGACCTTGCCCGAATCCCAGACACCATCGACGACGATCTGATAGGCCGTCTGCCTGACGCCTCGCTGTTTACTGATCACTGATGACTGATCACTGATCACTATCTTCCAACTCAAGCGCGGCTTCGCCACATCGATGCCGAGCGGATTTTCCAAATACTCGCAGCGGAGGTTTTTCACCTCGACGGCGTGGATCACGGCCAGCGGCGCCAATAGCAAAGCGGCGAGGGTGCAGGTTGTGAGTTTGTTCATGTGTGTATTCAATTTCCTCTATCTCGTGTTATGAACCAGCTCGTAATTAATCCTGCTGTTACCGGAGCTTCAATCGGATAACGCCGCTGATTTCATCTCCGGCCTTGAGCGGATGATCTTCACGTCCGGCATGTGAGCGGAAGAATCCCTCAGCACCGGCATTCGAGTAATCCGCCACCAGCAGCCGCACCTTGTCGCCGTCAACCCATGCACGGGCATGCTGTTTTCCGTCGGAAATAACTTCTACCCCATGCTTCCAGGCAGCATCAGTGACGCTGTATGAAACAATGTTTTCCTTCGTCGACCGGAAATCGTTGATGCCGCCTTCCGTCACATCTTCGCTCCACGGCCAGGTTGGCTGTTCGCGAAGCTTCACGGCCACATAACGGTCTTTCTTTCCAAAAGCGGATGCCGTCCCTGACGGACGCCCGATGTGGTCGGCTGGATAAACCGTATAAGGCGCGTTTCTCTTCCATGCAATCGTGTTCAAGTTTTTGGGCAGATCGAACACCAGGCCGACCTGCCGCGGATTTATTTTCTGTTTCATCGTGAAGCGGTAGGCCACACACAGCTCGCCGTTGCTGCCTGCCGTGTACGTGAACGATCCCTTTGCCCCGGCATATTCGCCGGTAAGCGTGACGAAGTCTGCTTTAGCATCTACTGCCGACATTTTCCAGTCTGTCGCCGCTCGATTGTCCGGCGGGTAGTAATACTTACCGCCCATCTGGGTCCCGCCGCCGCCGTTAAGCGGCAACACCATCAGGATTGGCCCGCTGACATCACCGGTCAATAATCCAGTTGTGCGTGACACCGCATTGAGGTCAAATTGCTTTCCGCCTCTAACTGCAGGCGGCTGCTGCCCGCCGAATGTGAAAGCGTATTCATCGGCCACGAACCCGCGCGGATCTCGAACCTCTATCTTTAGAATATCACCGGCCGCCTGTTGGTGCTTCGGCGTGATGCGCAAGGTACCTTTTGAATGCGGAGCAACATCAGCGTCCAGACGGCCTTTCTCCATGCCAATGCTCCAGCGGATGTCGAACTCCCGGAGGTTTGAGAAATCGGACTGATTCAATACCGGCAACTCAATGGTCGCGTTCACCGGCAGGTTCTGGCGCGATTCATCGATGCGCACAGGAGAGTACGTCTTCTTCGAGTGCCAGTATTCCGGCTTGGTGCGCCGCCAGTTATCCAATGGCCCCCATGTGCCGTAACCAACGCTTCGTCCGTCCGGAAGATGAAACGTATCATCCATCGCTGCCCACAGCGACCCGCCGACTGTACCCTGGCTTTCCGTGAACATCGCGTCCCACATTTTGCGGAAACCACGACCCCAAGCATCACGGATACCAGGATCGGCGGCCAGCTCGAAACGGTTATACGCGTTCAGGTGGCAATATTCGCCGTAGTTGGTTGGACGTTTTGCGTCGCGGTACCGGCCCGGACCGCCGGGCCCCGGATAATGCGTCGAAGCTATCTCGCAAGTACCATGATCATTGTCACCATGCGGATATTCGACAGTTGTCGGCCTTGCCGGATCCAGCGCCTTCAGCACATCATGCGACACCTTGTACGCCGGGCACCATGGCGATTCGTTGCCCAGCGACCAGAACAGAACGCTCGCATGATTCCGGTAAGTCCCTGCCATTTCCAGCGTAGAGCTGAGGATATAATTCTCGTCGGTACCGCTCCAGCACATCGGCGCTTCACACTCGACAAACAGGCCCAACTCATCGCACGCCGCAACAAACTCCTCGGCGGGCGGATAATGCGATGTGCGGATGACGTTGAAATTAGCCTCGCGATAAAGTTCCGCGTCGCGCCGCCACAATTCCGGTGTCAGCGACCGGCCGCGCGTCGGATGCGTCTCATGCCTGCACCCGCCCCGCAACTTGACCGGCATATTGTTCACGAACAGCTGATTGCCGCGTACTTCGATCCTCTTGAACCCGATGTGCTGTTCGATCGTCTGGCCTGTCGACAATGTCAGCGTTAACAGATGAAGATTCGGATGTTCCGTATCCCACAGCGCCGGCTTCGCCGCCGGAACATCAAGCACAACGTCAGCCCGCCCGCCAGCAGGGATGGACGTAACCTTCTCCGATCCTTCTGCTCCGGCAACCTTCACTTTCGCCTTGATGCCGCGGACTTCGGCCTTACTTGTATTCACGACCTGGAACACCAGGTGAACATTAGCCTTCATTAGAGTCTCGTCTGGCGTTGCGGTAATCTCGAGACCTTCAACATGGACTGCCGGAACCGCGAACAGCGTTACCTTGCGCGGAATGCCACCGAGCGGATGTTCGGCATACTTCGAGCCGCTGGCCATCTTGTCAGCAAGCGATTCATTCTTTACTGCAACTGCAAGTTCATTCTCACCCGCCTTCAGCGTATCGGTCACATCAAACTCGAACGGTGTGAACCCGCCCAGATGTGAGCCGATGATCTTGCCGTTTAGCGTTACAGTTGTATCGCTGTAAACGCCGTCGAACCGCAGTATAACCCGCTGTCCGGCAAAGCCTTTTGGCACTGTAAACGTCCGCCTGTAACCGGCCGCTGTATTTGGCTTCACATTGAACCCCTGCATCACCCATTCGCCCGGGACTTCAATCGGTTTCCAATCCGTGCCGGTCGGGCCATCGGGGCAGAAAGACCATTGGCCGTTGAGGCTGATGATTTCCGTGGGACGCGCTATATAACGGGGACGTGCATTGAGCCAGCGTTCGACTTTGTTCTCGCAAGCAGCCGCCAACGGTTTCGGATCGGTAGAAAGAATTTCGACATCAGAGACCACTGCATTCGGTCCACTGATCTTTTCCAGCGCAAGGACCAGGGGATCCGTGGCAGGCAGATCCACTTCTTTCACCACCGGCTGACCTGCTGTAAGTTTCGCGGTTACGTTGCCTGGAACGATGCGGATCTCGCGTTCGGCGTCGGAAAAGAAACGCAGCTTTGCCTTGTACTGTGCGTTCGTGTTCAATCCGGTGTATTGGAATTCCACACGATCGCCGAAAGCGCATGTGCGCAGCGCCTCGTCATCTGTGCCCGGATTTTCAAAACGCCAGTTGCCTCCATTCACGAGATGCGTCTGTTTGCCCTCTGTGCCTGCATCGTCATAGGCGACGCGGTGCCAGGTCTGAGCCTGGGCGGATGTTGCGGCTAGAATGATAATTGCGATGAGTTTTTTCATTATTTCAGCCTCCTTTGGCGATCTTGACCATCGAATTTGACCAGGGGTCGTAGATCCACATTCTACAATTAGAAATCATACCTCGTTTTCTCCGAGAATTTTGAGGGTTTTTCTATATGCCGTGCTCAATTCTTTTTCTCGCTTCAGCCGCGCTTCAATACGCTTCGCGGCCTGCGACTCGGATGTAATACGTGTCATCATGCGAGAGCGGTGACGAGGGGCCGTAGCTAAAAATTCAACAATTGATCTCATGCTTTCTTTCCTCCAGGGATTCGGAGCGTTTTCCGGTACGTCCTGGCGAGCTCTTTATCCTTTGTCCACTGAGTGTCTTGATATCCCACCTAAAAGTCATGTGTTGAATTTTTAGCTACGACCCCTAGCCTTTCTAATGACATCCTGTATTTTCATTTTAAACTTTCTCCAACCTTTTGAATCTTCCATCTATTCCGCCTTCCGCCGGACAATCATCAGCGAATGCGGCGGGAGTTTCACAATCCCATCCTTGATTAGAATCATCATCTCCTCCGGCTTAACCCGATCGGGATGCTCAATGTCATTATATGCGTCCGGTGAATCCCCGGCCAGCACGGTTGCCTCGAACTTGCCCTCCAGGGTTTTTTCACCAACCTTCACAAAACAGTCAACCGGATCGGACGGACACCTGTTCACCAGCGCGATGGCCCACTTCTTACCGGACTTGTCCACTGTGGCCACGGCATCGACAACCGCAACTGACTTTGCTCCGTGAGTCAACCGGTTTGCCGTAACACTGGCCCCTGCGACACGGTCTTCCAGCAGGTTGGCATACATCCACATTGTATGGAAATGCGTGCGCTTGACGATACCCTTGGGATGGACGAAGAGCGGTCCGGTGGTATTGACGAGCGGCGAGATGTTGGCCATGGCGACATCGTCGGCATGCCTGAGGCAGGCATTGAAAAACGACGCGCAGAACAGGGCGTCGGCCATGGTGTAGAGGGAAGGTTCAAGACTTTTGTCGCGAGCCTTGATCAAGGCGATGACCTCAGGGTCAACATAGTCAACCTTTCTGGGTTGGTGACCCGAGAAGCCGGGGTGATGCCAGGAACGCAGGTTCCACTCGTCAAAGGCAATCCCGATCCGCCCCCGAGCGCCGCCCTCCTCCAGCGACTTGATGGCCGCCGCAAAATGCGCCTCCGGCTTTTCGGCAAGCATCATGCAGGTCAGGTAGTCCGGAGTGTGGAATTCCCGATAGTTGGCAACCCAGTATTCGTGGACCGAAATAAGATCCAGTTGTTTCCCGGCGGTTTGGAAAAGGTAGGGATCCATTCGCGCGTTGGGTCCGTGTGCTCCCGAGCAGGTCACCTGGATGGAAGGATCCACCTGCTTCATTGCGACGGCCGCGTCACGCACACGTTCGATGTATTCTTTGCCGCTATTCTCGTTGCCGACGCTCCAGTAGCGAACCTTGAAGGGCTCAGCGTGGCCGTTCTCACGCCGCATCTCGGCGTATGATCCCGAGGTGGCGTTGCAATATGCAACCCAATCCGCCATTTCCCGGATGTCGGCGAGCCCGTTCTGGCAGATATAGGGTTCCGCATCCAGCCGCCGGCACAGCGCTACAAACTCGTGCGTGCCAAAGGTATTCGGTTCAATCACACCCCAGCGATCATCATCGTAGGGTTGGCGGACCTTCCCCACGCCCTTCCGCCAGTGATAGGAATCCACGAAACACCCACCCGGCCAGCGGATCACCGGCACGCGCAGCTCCCCTATGGCTCCGATCACATCAAGGCGGAAGCCTTCCTTGTCGGAAAGCGTCGAGCCGGGCTCGAACACCCCGCCATAAATCTGGTTGTCGAAGTGCTCCAGGAACCCGCCGAAGATCATACGGCTGTAGGCTTTGGCGGGCGCACGGGTGTCAAACTCGACCGTGACATTATACGCAGGCGCCTTGAGTAAGGTGGGGGCAAGCGGTGACTCCTTTGAGTTCTGCTGATAGGTCTTCGGTGCCGTTCCGTTCTCCGCGTGACCGGCTTCCCCGGCAGGAGCGGCAGCGGTGGTGGCCAACGCCCCGGCAACAGCCATACTGCACATGAACCCCGTGACACCGACTACCCCTGCAAATATCGCACTCATCTGTTTCATTATGTTCATTACTCTTGTTCCTTTTACGGTGTGTATTCAATACCCTTTCAATTTACTGCAGCCTCTGCGGTGACTAAGGGCCGGATCGACGAAAGAGAAGCTGATGGCTGACAGCAGGCAAAGGATCATTTGTGCGCGCTGTTTCATAAGGGTTATTTCTTTTGTTCATTGTTCTCAATTTTCAATTCGGTACAGGAAGGATCAAGCGTGAGCGCCAGAGGTCCATCTGCCGACCTGTTGCCGGTTATCGTCAGCTTCCTGGCGCCCTTTGCCTTCACCCCTGCCTGAACAAAGACGTTGTCGATGATACGGATGTTCTCGTGGATGGGCTCCTCAGGCTTGATGACGTCAAGGTCCGGGTTGATCCAGACACCACACTCAATGAAGGTGTTACCACGGATCAGCACATCACGAACGGGTGCGGATTCAAACCAGCTCAACGAATCAGCCGCCATTCCAACAGCACAAGTCCTGCAGCGATAGAACGTGTTATTCTCCACAAGGGCCTTGCCAGGCGTGACCAGGTTAAGGCCACTCACAGGTGCCACGCTAAAATGATTGTTGCAGACGGTAATATTGGGATGCCACGTCCTATTATCAATCACATCCTTGTCTTGAAAATGCGGAACGTCTCCGTCAAGCGTCAGCAGCCAATCCCTGTCTGATTTTCGTTCAAGGGCCGTCACCTTGCGGCGCGGATTGTCAGGGTATTCCCTCATCTTGGGCGCACAGATGACAGCGACCTCGTCGCCTGGAATAAACGCGGGGAAACCATACGTCTGGCGATGCATGAAACGCACCAGCACTTGATTGCTTGTTGTTTTCTCAACGATGTACAAGTAGGTCCCGTGACAGTTGATGGCATCATCCTGCATCCCGGAGAAACGACAGGAATCAATCAATATATTCCCCTTGCAATTCGAGAAGTGAAGAATGTCTGCCCAGGCAGGGCAGGTACGAATCGTCTCACCGGGCGGAGCCACATTCACGCGCTGAAAGGTGATGTTTTCAGTGAATTGGCTCACAAAGCCCATCCCGGTCAGGGCATAGAAGTCACAATCCTTAAAAATGAT
>JAIPIM010000170.1 GCA_021734725.1 Minisyncoccota bacterium
ATATTGTTTTGGTCTTGAGCGGCACTGGAGTGGACCGTCGCCGTCGCCTTTACAAGGCCTGCCGGGATGCCGGTGA
Source organism: Minisyncoccota bacterium (assembly GCA_021734725.1). Taxonomy (GTDB): domain Bacteria; phylum Verrucomicrobiota; class Lentisphaeria; order Oligosphaerales; family MVZH01; genus JAIPIM01. The sequence continues at coordinate 77 of JAIPIM010000170.1, forward strand.
AGTAGTGGTGTGCGAGAAACCCGATATCCGTGATCGCGACTGGCAGGATAAGGTGCGGGCTCTTATTGAGAAACGTGCCGGCGAGGCGGGAGTGACCCTCCCTCGTGACGCGGTAGACTATCTAGTGGAAGCGTTTGGTACGGACACGGCTCTGATCCATTGCGAATTGGAAAAACTGGCGACGTACGCGGGAGGGACGGGCCAAGCCGTCACGCTCGAGGAAGTGCAACTTCTCTGTCATGGCGAAGGCGAAGCAATCTCTTGGTCTTTGCGGGATGCTGTCGGCGAGCGGGATATTGCAAGGGTTCTTGATATTGTCGACACCTTGCTCCGCGGCGAACGCGATACGGAAGGGGCGATAATCGGGTTGGTGCTGCAGGTCGCGAACCACGTTCGAAACCTGCTTCAGGCCAGAGTGATGATGCAGGAGTTAAAGTGTCGTGACGAACGCCAGTTTCAAGCGATTCTGGATACGTTCGACAAAGGGCAGCAGGCGAGCTATCGCGAACGCGGCCTTGAGGTGGCAACGTATCACCCATACCGAGCTCGGATGATCGCGAAGCAGGCTCTCAATTACAGCGGGAGCGAACTGGTTGCTGCCGTCCCACTCTTTCGCGATGCGTATTACGAGTGTGTCTCCAGCAGTATCGCCAATCGAATTGTGTTGGAACGCACATTGATGGCGCTGTGCGCGAAATGACGTCAGCGGATACTGCTTGTGCGCACCACACAGCACAAAGGATGGATGGTAAGATGGCACTTTGGAACGGACGATTTTCCCGGGATACAGACGCCTTAGTGGCGGCCTATACTGCCTCGGTTGACTATGATAAACGCCTCTACCCGTATGATATTGCGTGCAGTATTGCGCACGCTGAAATGCTGGGGGAAGCCGGGATTATTGAATCCGCGGACGCCTGCATGATCGTTGATGAACTCCAGGCAATACGGCAGGAGATTGATGAATGGACATTTGAGTGGCGGCAGGATCTTGAAGATGTACACATGAATATAGAGGCCACTCTCATCGAGCGTCTGGGTGACGCGGGGGCCAGGTTGCACACGGGGCGCAGCCGGAACGACCAGATAGCAACCGACGAACGGCTGTACCTGCGTGACCAGGTCGAATTAATTCAGAAATTGCTGCGGCAAACGCAAAAAGCTCTGGTAAATCTGGGAGTGGCTCATTCGACCGCCATTCTGCCCGGATTAACACATTTTCAGCATGCCCAGCCTGTATTGTTTGCGCATCACTTGCTTGCATATGTCGAGATGTTCGAGCGGGATGTCAGTCGCTTGGAAGATTGTCGGCGGCGGTTCAACGTTCTGCCGCTGGGGGCCGGCGCGCTGGCGGGCAGCACGTTGCCTTTGAATCGAGAGCTTGTGGCCAGGAAACTGGGGTTTGACGGAGTCACTGCCAACAGCATGGACGCTGTGGCGGACCGTGATTATCTGGTTGAATTTCTGGCGGCGCTCGCCCTTGTCGCTATGCACTGTTCGCGATTGGCGGAAGACACCGTTGTATGGATGTCTCAGGAATTCGGATTCATTGAACTTGATGACGCATTCTGCACCGGGTCGAGTTTGATGCCCCAAAAGAAGAACCCGGATATCGCGGAACTGACCCGAGGCAAAACAGGCCGTGTATACGGGGCGCTGATGGGCATGCTTACGATCTTGAAAGGCCTGCCGTTGACATACAACCGCGATCTTCAGGAGGATAAAGAGGGCCTTTTTGATGCCATCGATACGGTGGCAGGAACGTTGGCTGTTCTAGCTCCCATGTTTGCGACTGCGTGGATACATTCGGATGCCATGGAGGAAGCCGCGAGTGACCCTGCTCTGATGGCTACGGATCTTGCGGAATGGCTCGTGCGTGGAGGCGTGCCATTCCGCGAAGCACACCATCAGGTGGGGCGGTTCGTGGCGTGGTGTCGTGAGCGAGATATGGCGCTGAACGACGCCACGCTGGGGCAGATGCGCGAAACGATTCCCGCGGCTCAACCCGAATGCCTGGATCTTTTTTCACCCCGAAAGAGCGTAGCCGCCCGTGAGTTGTATGGAGGAACCGGGCCTGATCGAGTGGATCAACAGTTAACCACTTGGCAAGAGAAACTCAAGCATGTTGAAAGTCGTTCTTCTAGCACCTGAAATTCCTCAAAACACGGGAAATATCGGGCGTTTATGTGTCAACACGGAATCCGAATTGCACTTGATTGAGCCGTTGGGGTTTTCGTTGGATGAGACCAGTGTGCGCCGTGCCGGGCTGGACTACTGGCCTCATCTCAAGCTGGCGGTCCACAAACACTGGGCGGCGTTTTTGGAGGACCAGAAGCCCACACGTCTTGTATTCGCTAGTACAAAAGGACGGAAATCCGTTTTCGAGACCCACTTTTGTGCGAGTGATTGCCTGATTTTCGGGAATGAAACCAGTGGTTTCCCCGAAGAGTTTTACAGGCGTTATTCTGACGACCTGTACCAGATTCCGATGCCGGGTGAGCATGCACGCAGCCTGAACCTTGCCAATTCGGTGGCGGTTGTCCTCTATGAAGCCTTACGTCAAACTCTGGGGTGGGGAACCCCTCGCGGTTAAGGGTGTCAACTTCACCAAATCAAACGATCTGGACGGATTATGGCGCATACCAGCATGATTCAAACATCGATCAAGGTGCCGTTCGCGTACTCGATCCATTTCACGCGGGACGTGTTCTCTCCTGAGAATCCAACGCTGCATGACATTTTGGTTGACGGTGAGGAGGACCAAAGACATCGTTTTCTTGTGTTTGTCGACGCCGGTGTTGCTGAGGCTCACCCGCACATAGTGGACGGCATCGTCCGATATGCTCAAGACTTTCCGAGCGAATTGGAACTTGCGGAGTCTCCGTTGGTTGTGCCCGGGGGTGAAGCGGCAAAGAATTCATTTGAGACACCGCTCAGGGTAATACGTTTGGCGCGTCAGGCTCACCTTTGTCGTCACTCTCACATTGTGGCGGTCGGTGGTGGCGCAATGATAGATGCGGTGGGATTCGCCGCGTCCATGATTCACCGCGGTGTGCGGGTGGTTCGTGTGCCCACCACCGTGCTTGCACAAAACGATTCGGGAGTGGGTGTTAAGAACAGCGTTAACCTGCGGGGCGTGAAAAATTTCCTGGGTACGTTCGCGCCGCCCGCAGCGGTTGTGAACGACAGCAGTTTTCTTCGCACGCTGAGTACTCGCGACTGGATTGCGGGTATTGCCGAAGCCTACAAGGTTGGTAGTATCAAGGATCGTGAGTTTCTTGATTGGCTTGACACAATGGCCATTCGCCTGCGAAACCGTGAACTTGAGCCGATGACCGAATTGATCCATCGATGTGCGCACCTTCATGTTCAGCATATTGCGACCAGTGGGGACCCGTTCGAGTTTGGCAGTGCGCGGCCTCTGGACTTTGGGCATTGGGCGGCACACAAGCTCGAATCGCTGACACTCAACGAACTACGCCATGGCGAAGCGGTGGCCGTTGGAATGGCGCTGGATCTGTTGTATGCGGCTAAGCGTGGGTTTATCGATTGTAATGAGGCGTACCACACGATTCGCTCAATGGCAAGGGTGGGGTTGCCCGTCTGGCATGAGACTCTGGACATGCGCGACGCGGCCGGGCGTCTGCTGGTACTAAACGGTATCGAAGAGTTTCGCGAACATCTCGGGGGGAAATTGCACGTGACATTGCCCTGCCCATTGGGGTCCAAGCGTGAGGTGCAGACTCTGAATGAGCAAGATTTGACGGAGTGCGTGAAAGAATTGCGTGAATGGGCGGCGGTTTCAAACCAACACGCCAACTGACAGTGATGTCGGGACCCATTACTAAAAGACGCGTCTTATGGGATTCTGAATTTGGTTTTTAATAACACCTGGGAGAAAGTTCTGTATGCGTGAGCAACCAGAAGAAGACCAGCGTCAACGACGAAGTTTTAAGTCGGAATGGGGGGTAGCCTGTTATCTGACCATCGGGTTACTGTTGGTCTGCGTGCTTAACGGCCCGGGACTCCCCGCGTTGGGGGATAGGGTCAAGCCGGAAGAGAAAGGAGGAAGAGCAATGCTGAAGCTTCCAAAGCCGAGCTTTAAGGCGGGAGAAATGTCAGTTGCCCAAGCTCTGGGCGAACGGCGCTCCGTACGCGAATTTGAGGGCACAGATTTGGACATGCAAACTCTGTCGCGGCTTCTGTGGGCTGCTCAAGGAATTACGGACCGGAAGCAGAATTTTCGTGCCGCGCCCTCGGCCGGAGCCACATACCCGCTTGAAACGTATGTACTGACCGCATCCGGGGTGTTTCATTATCTCCCGGGTGAGCACGCATTGCAGCGTGTTTCTGACACCGACAGGCGCCGGGAATTGTCGAGTGCAGCGCTGGGCCAACGGTGGGTGGCGGAAGCGGCAGTGGACATTGTTTTTACAGCCGTTTATGAACGCACTGTCGAGCGGTACGGACAAAGGGGACGCATGTATGTTCATATGGAAGTCGGGCATGCGGCGGAAAATGTCCTTTTGCAGGCCGTGAGTCTTGGCCTTGGCTCTGTTCCAGTAGGGGCTTTTCATAACGACAAAGTGTCAGAAGTGCTGAATCTGCCGGACAACCAGACTCCCCTCTACATCATTCCAGTGGGGAAACCAGACCGAACGTGATTCTTCCACCAGGTATCCAACATCTGCCTGTTTTCTCCGTCGTCCGTGACGTGCGCAGTGCGTTGCGCCAGACTACCAATTTGGTGCTGGAGGCCCCCCCCGGCGCTGGGAAAACCACGGGCGTGCCGCTGGCGCTTCTCGACGAACAATGGCTCGATGGCAAGCGCCTTGTTATGCTGGAGCCGCGCCGACTGGCCACGCGTGCGGCTGCATACCGGCTGGCGGACTTACGGGGTGAGGCTGTTGGGCAAACGGTAGGCTACCGGATGCGCATGGATCAGTGCATCAGTTCCGCGACCCGGATTGAGGTGGTGACTGAGGGGATCCTCACGTGTATGCTGCACGACGATCCCGGCCTGGAATCGGTTGGTGTCATCATTTTTGACGAGTACCATGAGCGGAGTCTCAACGCGGACTTGGGACTGGCTCTTTCGCTTGATCTTCAGGCAATGCTGCGCCCCGATCTTCGACTGGTTGTGATGTCTGCGACGTTGGCCGCGGAAGATGTCCAGAGTCTTTTGGGAGAGGTGCCTGTGATTCATGTCGAGGGACAGGTCTTTCCCGTCAAGACACGCTATGCGCAGAGACCGATTGACGCCGGAAACATGGAGGCGGCCATAGCGCGCACTGTGAGGCAGGCACTGCATGAAGAGGAGGGCAGTGTCTTGGTTTTCCTGCCCGGTGGCCGCGATATCAGGCGTGTCCATAGGCTGTTGAAGGAAGCACGCCTACCGAGTTCAGTACGCATGATTCCTTTGCACGGCGATCTGCCACAGAAAGTCCAACAGGAAGCTATTATGCCGGCACCGCGCGGCGTGCGCAAAGTTGTGTTGGCTACCGATATCGCGGAGAGCAGTCTGACAATTGAAGGGATCCGCGTTGTGGTGGATTCCGGCTATCGGCGTGTGCCCCGGTTTGATCCGCGCACTGGACTGACGCCTTTGGATACCGTGCGTATCAGCCGCGCGTCGGCTGACCAGCGTCGGGGGCGTGCGGGCCGTACCGAATCGGGCATTTGTCACCGTTTATGGACGGAAGCGGAGCACGCTGCACGTTCGGCCTACGGCGCTCCAGAGATCCTGAACGCGGACCTTGCGCCCCTGGTTCTGGATCTGGCTGATTGGGCTGTCGCCGATCCAGCCTCTCTTCGTTGGCTGGACCCACCGCCGAAAGCGGCATCTGCCCAAGCGCGTGAACTGCTTGTGTCTCTTGGTGCATTACGTCGGGACGGCCGGATTACACGGCATGGAAGAGCTATCCTGAAGTTCGGCATGCACCCCCGGCTCGCACACATGGTCTTGAAAGCAGGCCCGCACGGCTGGTCGGACATTGCCTGTGAATTAGCGGCACTTCTCGGTGAGCGTGATATTCTGCATCCCGTTCAAAGCCCTGGTGACCCTGACGTGGCTTTGCGCCTCGAGGTCCTGCACAACTCAGAAGAACGCGCTGTGGCTGCCGGTATGCGTGTCGACAGGAGTGCATGTCGCCGCGTCCGCCAGCTTGCGGACCGATGGCGCAAACATTTGGGTGGTTCACCAACTCCGCACGATTATTCAACTGTCGGCAAAGCACTTGCGTTCGCGTACCCCGATCGGATTGCAAAACGGCGCTCTGGATCATCCGGTCGCTTTGTGTTGTGTAACGGGCGGGGTGCATCACTGCCTGTGGCGAGTTCGCTTGCGAAAGCTGATTACGTGGTGGTCGCCGATGTTGACGACAGTGGTAGAGATGCACGCATCTGGCTTGCAGCGGCACTTGAGGCCGAGGATTTGTTCAGTCTTTTTGCCGACCGCATTACACAGACTAGTTATGTGGAATGGGACAGTGCAAACGCGAGCGTTGCGGCACGCAGAGAATGGCGGCTTGGCAGTCTTCTTCTGCGCTCCGCTCCCCTTGAGAATCCGTCGTCAGAGGACGTTTCATCAGCAATCATTACCGGTATCCGTGAGCACGGGCTCGAATGCCTCCCTTGGACCAGAGGCTTGTTGAATTGGCGGGCGCGCGTTTTATTTTTGCGGAATATTTTCGGCGACTCCTGGCCGGACGTTACGCCCGAGCATTTGGAGAGGACGCTGGAAGACTGGCTTGGGCCGTTCCTGGCTGGATACAGAAAACGTGACGACCTCTCGCGCGTGGATTTGAAGCCTCGCCTTATGGCGTTGTTGGATTGGAGGCAGCAGGAGCAGTTGGAGGAGTTGGCACCGGAGCGCATCAAGGTGGCCAGCGGCTCCTGGATTCATCTGGATTACATCGAGAACGAGATACCGGTGCTGCCCGTCCGTGTGCAGGAGATGTTCGGTGCGCGCGAAGCGCCGCGTATTGCGGGAGGCAAAATGCCGGTTCTCCTGCATCTTCTGTCACCGGCTGGGCGTCCGGTTCAAGTCACACAGGACTTGGAAAATTTCTGGAATACCACGTATGCTCGGGTGCGGAGAGATTTGAGAGGGCGGTATCCACGACATCATTGGCCAGAGGACCCATGGCATGCGACGCCGACACGGCACGCCAAACCACGCAACCGATGATGAGTGGGGCAGGGGGATGAACGGTCGGGGAAAAAATGGAGCGGGTGAACGGACTTGAACCGTCGACAGCCACCTTGGCAAGGTGGTGCTCTACCAACTGAGCTACACCCGCTCGAAAACAACTGCATTAAAATAATGCTCCGAGGGTGGCTTGCAAGCCAGGATCTGTTCTTTTGACCGTTATGCGCGCATTTTTTCAGTGAATTCCCGAATTAAATCTTGCAGGTCATTTCCCTTTAATTGGCGCTCATTCAGGGAAAGAGTGGCTTCCGGGACCGTCCCTAGAATCTCCTGCATATGCTGAAAGGTGCGGCTCGCACCGCTTCCCCCCATGGTGCAGAAGAAGGCAACTTTGCTGAAGGCTCCCGCATTTTGCTCAAGATACGTACGTACGGGCGCGGCCATGGTGAACGCCCATACAGGGGTCCCGATGATTGTCAAGTCAAAATCCGCTGCTTTACGCGCATGCGGTTCAATCCGTGGGGTTTTTCTGAAAAGAGAGGCCAGGCCCGCCCCAAAATAGCCGGCGACTCCAGCGCGCGATTGGGTCTCTTTGATTTCCTCAATATCCGCTTGCAGTGACTCAGCAATGCGCGTGGCTACTTTTCGCGTATTACCTGTTCGAGAGAAATAGACGACGAGTATTTTCATAAAATGCCCTCCCGATATTCAATACGGCATCAGTAAAGGAAGATACGTGTCGGAATGTGTTTTTGCCAGTTTGCAATACCTTGCTCCAGCGATTACAAATCGGGATTGCTGGATGGATGAGGGATCGCAGGGATTTCAGGAATGCAGGGATTTGGGCACGAGGCAAGCTGCCGGGTTGTCGAATTACCGGCGTAGTTGATAGGGGACGTACGTATGTAAAACCAAACTAATGAAAAAGATGCGGTTCAAAAGACAGATAATAGAGGCTTTAGAACGAATCAGCCGTGCGAGACGATTTATTTTAACGATTTTACGAGCTATTGTCCGCGTGCTATTCCTCTCCTATACATATCTGGAGTCAATACCCAAGGCAGTTACAGTTAATAGGGGACGTACGTATGTAACACCAAGCTAATGAGGAAGATGCGGTTCAAAAGACAGATAATAGAGGCCTTAGAACGAATCAGCCGTGCGAGACGATTTGTTTTAACGATTTTACGAGCTATTGTCCGCGTGCTATTCCTCTCCTATACATATCTGGAGTCAATACCCATGCGGCTACCGCGTCCGCGAATTGAAAATAGTATTCATAGGGGACGTACGTATGTAAAACCAAGCTAATGAGGAAGATGTGGTTCAAAAGACAGATAATAGAGGCTTTAGAACGAATCAGCCGTGCGAGACGATTTGTTTTAACGATTTTACGAGCTATTGTTCGCGTGCGATTCCTTTCCTATACATATCTGGAGTCAATACCCATGCGGCTACCGCGTCCGCGAATTGAAAATTGCTGCATTCATGTTACTCATCGCTGC
>JAIPIM010000171.1 GCA_021734725.1 Minisyncoccota bacterium
CGCGTGAAAATATGTTGAAAGTCTTCCGCCACGAGAAGCCGGAGTGGATTCCAGTGGTCGGGCATTGCGATCCGTATAATCAGCCGAGCCGGGAAGGCATGGACCCCGAACTCGTCGAAGCCCTTGGCGAGGTGAAGTGGGGCGGGACAGCGACGGTGGTCTATTCGCGGTACCTCGGTCTCGACATCATGGACCTGTTCGGGATGCCCGCTGTGCGGATTTCCCGGCGTAAGGTTGAAGTGGAACAGACGGTGGACGGCGATATCACGACGCGTGTCTGGCATACGCAGGCCGGTGACCTGCGCGAGGTCAGTCAGGTCTGCCGGGATCCCTCCGGTGCCGTGTCGAGCAATTGGACCGAACACCTGGTTAAGGGGCCGGAGGATCTGGCGGCCCTGGCCGCGATCTTCGAAGATGAAGTGATTAAACTGGACCCGGCCGGCATCAAGGCCACCCGCGAACGGCGCCGGTTGATCGGTGAGGACGGCCTGATCCTCGGGAGTATGGCCGGGACGCCGCTGGGGATGATGTGTCGAGTCTACTCAGGGGTCGCCACGCTCGCCTATCTCTGGATGGACGCGCCGGACGCGCTTCGCGACTGCTTTGCCGTCATGGAAGCCAATTACCTGAAACGCCTGAAGACCGGCGTGCAGTCGGATATCGACGTGGTGGTCAGTATGGACGATACTTCGACCACGGCAATCTCTCCGGCCATGTTCGAAGCGTTCAATCTTCACCTCACAGACGCCCGTGCGGATGCCGCGCATGCCGCCGGCAAGCTGTATTTCCACCACAGCTGCGGGCTTATCCGCAATCTGCTGTCGCTCTATCGTCGTACGAAAATGGATGCGGTTCATGCTTTCACCATCCCTCCGGTTGGCGATGTCACGGTGGCCCAGGGGCGGGAACTCCTGGGGGATCGAATCACAATCATGGCCGGGACCGGGTCAATCTTGTCCGGTTCTCTGGACGACCGGAAGGCGGTCCGCAAAGCCGTACATTCGATGATTCGGGAAGCCGCACCGTGGGATCATTTTATTACTGGGGTAACCGCGTTTCCGCATCGCACCATGGAACAGACAAAGTTTATTGTGGACTGCTGCCGGGAACTGAGTCCCAGGGGAAAAATGTGAGGCTTCAAGGTGTCTCCGGGCGTCATGCAGTCACCGGATCATGAAGTCAGAGGAAGCGGAAAAGCGAATGAAATGGAGGGGACTTTTGACCACAAACACAACCGAAAACTGGAGGACGACAAAGTGAACGTGACGATCAGCAAAAGCAGCAAGCCCGGCGCGACTGTCTCGGAGATGATTTTGGGGCATAACATTGAGATGTGTATAACCACCGCGGACGGTCTGTTGAGCGAGCGTCTGCGCAATCCGAAATTGGTGGGGCCGCCGCACCGGATGACGGGGCTCGCGCCGGAGTGGCAGGGCGCGAGCTGCGGACGAGCGGCGTATGAACTGACGCCCGGCGCGGGTCTCCTGGGGTCGGAAGCGCAGCTCATCCGTGTCGATTCATCACAGGGGGCCCCGCACCTGCATCAGAATAAGCTTTCCGTGCGGGCCGGCGAACAACTTGAAATCGAACTGTGGGCGCGCGCCTGGCATGAACCGGTGACGCTTCGGGTCGAGCTACGTCCGCTGGCAAGCCGCACACCGCCTTACGACTCCGGCGAAATTGTCGTCGACACACCGTATTACAAGCGGTTTACCCTTCCCCTCAAGGCTACCGCTGACGACGACGAAGCACGCTTGTTTATTCACCTCGCAAACGGTGGTGAGCTGTGGATCGATCAAATTCACCTGCGGCCGAAGGATGAGCCCGTGCTGTGCAAGGGCGTGATTGACGAGATGGCTAATATGAGGATACCGACCTTGCGTTTCCCCGGCGGTATCGTGGTGAACGCCTACAACTGGAAGCACGGAACGGGACCCCTCCAGTTGCGACCCGCAATGCTCGAGGCGGCCTTTCACCAGGACTGGTACCTGAATTACGACTTTGGTTTGGACGAGTATCTTCAGATCTGCCTGGACCAGGGTATCACGCCTACAATCTCGCTGAATGTCGCCACCGGAACACCGGAGGAAGCAGAGGAACTGGCGCGCTACTGCGCGGACTGGTTTGCCAAGGCCGGCGTGGAGCCGCCGTCGATCTACTGGCACATTGCCAACCATCCGTATCACTACACAACCGCGCACATGACGGCTGATATGTATGTGGACGTTCTGAAAACGTTCATCCCGCGCGTGAAAGAGAATTATCCCAAGTGTCGCGTTGTTGCGGTCATGAGCCGCGGCGATCTCGCGAGACCTAAGGACGAATCTGTTTGGGAAGCAGCGCTCTTGGCAAACGCGCGGATGATTGACGTGGTTGAAGTGCAGATTTACGGCGGCTGCAGCCGTACGGACAGTGCCGGCGCGCAAGTTGAACAGCTTGCCGTGAAACTCGAAAGCTTTGAGCAGGAAATGCGGGCTTTCATCGAGGAATCGCGGTTGCACGATGCCCAGTGGAACGTGGGGATTGCCGAATGGAACTGGTGGCTGCAGGCCTCGCACTGGGACGGGCGCGATTTCGAGGAACCCCCGACTGTTCTGCACGGCCTGTTCATTGCCGGTATGATTCATCGATTCGCGGCTATGGCACCGGACTTCGAGGTGGCGCATTTTTATAACCTGGTGAACTGCATGGGCATTCTGAACCATCGTAACGCCGACGTTGAAGTAACGGATTCCGTGGAAATATTTAAGCTTTACCGACCTGCTTTGCCCGGGCGGTTCGTGCCCGTGGAAGTTGTGGGCCAAGGCGAGAAGCAGGCATCCGCGCTCGAAGCCATTTGCCTGGCGGCTGACGACGCGCAGTGGCTGTTCGTAGTTAACCGCGGTCTCGACGAAAGCGCGACCATCTCGGTTGACGGTTTCGAACTCGATGGCGCGGAATGCGAGTGTTTCCGCGGGGAGTCGCCGCTTGGAACGTTCTCGTGGGATGAAACGGTCAAAATAGATGAGGGGACCGTTGATGTCCCGCCGCTGTCGATTGTGCGTATCAACATTGCATCCAAGCCACAATTTGCGTAGAAACACGGAACAACGAACAAAGAACCGATGCGTTATCGAAAAGGAGTCTACTATGCAAGCAGGCACGGCATCTACCATCATCAACAACGATCTCGGAACTCTGATTCAGGGCGCGGGGCTTCCTGATCAGCGTGTGGAAGCTATTCGTGACGATCTCGAAGCCAACGCCTTATATCTTGCTGACGGTTCCGCGCAGGTGCTTTTCGTCAGTTGCGACCTCGGTGCGCTGGAAACAGGACGCGTTCGGCGCTATAAGGAAGGCATGGCCGCCGCGGCGGGAATTCCCGTTGAAAGCATCGTGATTGGGTGTTCACACACGCACAGCGGACCGGTTGTCTTGCATACCAATTATCAGAAACCGGTGGACGAGGACTATTCTCAACGGTTGCATAATTGGCTTTGTGCACTGGCCAGGGAAGCCGTGGATACATCCGCGCCGGCGGATATTGGTTGGGGTGTCGGCAATGCTAGATTGGGGTATAATCGCCGTGTATGTTACAAAGACGGCAGCCACAGCATGTATCGGCAATCGGAGCACCCGGACGAGGACTTTACGGGGCTGGAAGGCCCCGACGATACTCAGTGTCTGGCGCTTGCGGTGTTCGACGAGGCAAATCGCGTGCGAGCCGTCCTGCACCATGGGACGGGGCATCCGGACACCTTTTATTCGCAGCGTGTATTGTCCGCGGATTTCCCCGGGGTAGCGCGCCGACTGGTGCGTGAGGCGCACGGCGAGATCCCCGTTCTGTTTTTCAACGGCTGCCAGGGCGACATTGCCATGAGTCAGCAGGCCCATTCGCAGGCCACGGCCACCGGCAAGGAAGCGAAGATGGTGCAGTTCGGGAGTGCACTGGCGGGTGAAACCTTGCGTTTGATTCATGAAATGCAGCCGATAGATGATGTGGCGTTGCGTCATCTGCAGCGGACTCTGGAAGTTCCCGTGCGCATGCCGACCGACGAGGCCGTGGAGAAAGGCAGGGCGGTACTGGCGCGTATCGATGCCGGCGAAACAATTACAGGAATGGATGCGATTTTTGCCTGGGGTCCGGTGAGCTTGGTTGAGCAGTTTGGCGAGAACCCGGTAGACCGCCTGTCCCTTCACGTGGTTCGCGTTGGAGACTTGGCTATTGCCACGCAGCCTTGTGAGATGTTCTGCCAGTACCAGCTCGACACGAAACGGCGCAGTCCGACCGGCAGTAACGCGGTTTTTGGTGTCACCGATGGTTTCGGTGGCTACGTGCCGACACTTGCCGGATCTTTGGGCGGCGGTTATTCGGGGGCCCCCTTCGCGTGGGCTCGTTTCGATCCCGCCGTCGGTTGTCAAATCATAGATGCGCTGGCCGCTATGCTGCATGAAATGTGGCGACCGGCCCAGTGAAAGGCTTGTGACGGCAAACATCGTAATCGGTCGCAATCGGCGGCATGCGAACGCAATCGATTGTAGTCGACCAATGACCTTGCGTGCTGCCGGATAGAGTATGACGGTCGTCCTTGAACGTGGTGAACAGGCAAAGCAACAGGAGGATTCGAGCAATGGTTGCAGGACTTTTTTGGGAAGCTCATCAGCAGGGACGCATTTCTCAGGCAAGTGCCAATGCGGCGACGGCACGAAATCGGGCTGCGCGACTGGAGACCGACATTAAGCACCTGGAGCGCAAGGTAGAGCGCATGGCTCTCAGTTGTCAGGCGCTGTGGGAACTGCTCCGTGATCGTACTGACTTGGAAGAGGACGATATTCTCCAGAAAATGCAGGAGATCGATGTGCGTGACGGTACCTCGGATGGCAAGATCGGGCATAAGGTGCTGACGTGTCCCGCGTGCAATCGAACGGCGAACTCCAGCCGAACGACATGTCTGTACTGCGGTTCCGAACTACGTCGTCAGCACGTGTTTGAATGATAGTCGAAGCGTGGACTTCTGACAACCTGCCGGGCCTGCCCATTTCCTATACGTGTCGAGGGGAGCAGTAACCGCATTCCGCTCGCTCACCACCGAGTCGAGCTCGGCGGGGTCGTTTACCTGATTACAGCGTTATTGTCAACCAATAATATATAGCGGGTTGACAATTATGGCTTGCCTGCTATCTTCCAAGCTCGATTCACATGGGAAACTATGCGACCATGACTCGGTTCACCAAGTAATGAATTGGATCTGAATCACGGATTCGGGTTGGAGGAAGCAACGTTGAACGAGACAACCCAACGTATCGTTCAGATACTGCGCAATGCCGAAGGGGCGGTATCAGGAGAATGCATCCGTCAAACACTCGGGCTAAGTCGCGCCGCCGTATGGAAGCATATTCAATCTCTGCGTGAGTATGGCTACCGGATCGATGCCGCTTCCCGACGGGGTTACCGTTTCCGGGCTGCGCCGAATCTTCCTCTTCCCGCTGAAATCGCTCCCCGTCTTGGTAAGACGTGTCTTGCCTACAACATGGCATTCCGTGAAAGCGTCGATTCCACCAATCGTGAGGCTGTTGTTCAGGCTGACAAAGGAAGGCCGGAAGGTACCGTTATTATTGCCGATCAACAGACGGGCGGCCGCGGACGAATGGAACGGACATGGTTTTCGCCGCCGGGGAAGAATCTTTACCTCTCGATCATTCTCCGCCCGGATGTTCCTCCCGCCGCGGGCCCCGGTATTTCGCTGGTAGCCGCACTGGCCGGCGTACGCAGTATCTCCGCGGTCTGCCCAGCCTTGTCGCCTCGCATTAAATGGCCTAACGATATTTACCTGCAACAGGCAAAAGTTGCTGGCATCTTGTGTGATATGAAGTCCGAGGTCGACCGTATTCATTACCTTGTTTTGGGTGTCGGCATGAACGTCAACATCACTGCCGACGAGTTTCCCGTCGACATACGTGACAGAGCCACCTCGCTTCGCTCCCATCTTTCACAAGACATCGATCGCTCTGCGTTGGCCGCGGCTTTTCTCGTTGCATTAGACACCCTCTATGCGGTCTGGCTTGACAGAGGAGTCCACCCGCTCCTTGGGGAACTCATGGAACGTTCCGTGCTGCTTGGTCGCCGCGTGAGCATCAGCGGCCCGCGCGGTCCCTTGAGAGGCATCGCTTTGCGCTTTGCCGATGACGGTGCGCTGATCCTGAGACTGGATGACGGGAAAGAGCAGAAAATAGTCTCCGGAGACGTGCATGTCAGTGCGTGGTGAACCTGACAGCGACTGAGAGTAACGACGAACCTGAATCCATTTCGGCGTACGGGCGACGATTACGGATTACGAGGACAGTGGACTCGTTCACCGTAATCTTCGCCCGTAATCGTAACCCGATCAATCGGTTCAGAAAAATGGGACAAACTTTAGGTTTTAGAGATATGGGTGGAGATAGCGCTGGTCAACGGTCGCCGGGTGGAACCGCCTCCCACGTTCATTGCCAGTCGATCACATAGAGAAATGTGGGAGGGGCTTCCACGCCGCGACCCGCCGACCAACTTGTATCACTTCCCTGAATCCGTGAGAAAATTGTCGAAAACAGGATGTCCCTTATGTTTTTCGGACAGCATCAAGCTAACCGTACGTTTCTTGCCGGATTCCTTGTTAGCGCACTGGTTGCAGTTGCTGCCGTGGCTCATGCGCAACGGGCGGAGCAGACGCAGAATGAAGAGGACAATCATGTTTTCGAACTTCCTGCTGTGGACGTAAAGACAACGAAGCCTAACACAAGCAACCGTTTTTCGCTCCTGCCCCTCCCGGGCGGTAATCCAACGGTCGGCCGCCTGCGATTGCGTCCACAGGGCAGCCTCCACGCACAGACTGATCTGAGCGTGCGCGGTTCAAGCTTCAGCGGCACTGGGCTCGCCATCGGGGGATTGGCGCTCACCAACCCGCAGACAGAACACTTTCATGCAGACCTTCCCTTGCCGACTGTTCTCTTCGACTCTGTTGCTGTCTCCACGGGGCTGGCCAATCAAACCTCCGGTAGCGGCCACCTCGTGGGTACCGTCAATCTCGAACTGGCCCCGATGAGCACGGGCGGCGTTCTGGAATTGGGATTTTCGGAAATCGACGGTGACCGGCAGGGGGGGGCTCATCCAGCAAACATTCCATGTAAACCCGAACCTTCAGCTTGGACTGGGCGTCTTCGGCGACCGGGAAAATATGGGGGGTGGACTTGATTACAGAGACAACTACCTCGACCGCTGGAACGCCGGTGCTCACCTGCAACTGCTGACGTCGCACAGTCAAACCGATTGTCTCATTGCCCATCAGCGAAAGCAGTTTGGGGCTCGCGGATTCTATGGCGTTACGCCATTTCTTAAAGCGGCGGAAAGGACCGACGACTTACTGGTGTTGGCGTCATCTCGTTACCGTAACAGGTCCGATGGCTACATCCGGGCAACCGCACTGTGGCGGAGTTTTGAGGATGATTATGAACTGCCGGAAATCGATTACAGAAATAAGCACCGGTCCACCATGACTGCGGCAATGGTTGATGGTATTGCGCCGGTGCAACCGCAACTTGCCCTGCAGTGGCGTGTCCATGCGGAGGAACAGCGGCTCGACAGTCGTGGTCTCGGCGATCACCGTCGAACCAGCATGGACTTTATGCTCACGCCCAAACTGACCCTGGGTGCCATTGACTTGGAAGCAGGTATGCAGGCAAATCTGTTCACTGACGATCAGCCGGCGTATGTGCCCATGGCAGGCGTGCACTACCGGTCACTCTGGGGTGTAACAGTATTTCTCACCTACAGCGAGGCCGTCAAACGTCCGTCGTTCACTGAATTGTTCTACCTATCTCCCGCCAACATCGGCACTATCGGCTTGGAAAGACAGACATGTGAAACATGGGAGGTTGGCTGTGAGCAGACGATCGGCACACACACTGACTGGCGGCTCGCCCTTTTCAGGCGCACAACGGACAATACAGTCGATTGGGTGAAAACAGCGCAGGGGACCCCGTGGATTGCCACCGACCTGGGGCCGGTAAAGACCGATGGCGGCGAGGTCAGTCTTACAAGCAATGTTCTGCCATCGCTGACTGTACGCGCGAGTTACGCGTATCTGCACAAGCGTCACAATGCCGACAATGTGTTTGCCGGACGATACGTGTTGGATTATCCGCGCCATGCGGCAACGGTGGACATCGACTGGTCGCCGTCAGACTTCTGGAGTATCCGGACTGCCCAGGAATTTCTTCATCACACTAAAAACCGCGTTCGCCAAGGCGACCACCAGGCTGTAAACGGAAGCATTGAAGTTGTCATGAGGCCACCGCAAACACCGCATTTGG
Source organism: Minisyncoccota bacterium (assembly GCA_021734725.1). GTDB lineage: Bacteria > Verrucomicrobiota > Lentisphaeria > Oligosphaerales > MVZH01 > JAIPIM01. Next base: position 8,329 of record JAIPIM010000171.1, read on the forward strand.
AAGTGGTCGCCGGCTGCGACAATATGTGGAGTGAGCGGTTTGAAACGTATCCCGGTCAGCCAAAAGGGGGACGTCGTTTTTACGCTGTTGCCCGGTGGATTTGGTGAATGGGGCGCCGTCCGGCAAAGGATCTATAACTAACGAGTCTACTTGCGTTTTCCGCCTCAAAAGGACGCGTCAAGCCTGGCTGCGTTTGTGTTTGGTGTTCACTGAGGGGGGTAGGTTAACCCGAATATTTCATGAAAAAAGATGGCGAAACTCATTTAACTTGCTATATTGCAGATAGTTACAAAGCGATAAGCAAGGAGATTCGCCATGACAGAATGTACACTCCCCGGTTTCCAATTTCCAGCCGTTTGCAGACGACGCGTTGAGATGAGTTTTGATGGCGGTGACG
>JAIPIM010000172.1 GCA_021734725.1 Minisyncoccota bacterium
CGGTCATCTGTGCGAAACGAAAAGGCATGACGAAGCCCGTCCCTGTTTTTTTTGCGCGGCGCTCTGCCGGGGCTGCCAACCGCGGTTACATCACTGTGTTGTGACATGTCACTAAAAATACCGCTGCATATTGTGCAATCAAGCCGAAAACGTAAATTTGAAAGGTGCGCCTTGACATCCGTACAGCTGGCGGCCACGGGAAAGCATATCTCCAACACAACTCATTCAATATTCGGGTTAGAAGATCGACACATTACTATACAGAGCTTTAGGGACATGTCACATACTGCCTTGCAAATCTTCCGGCGGTAACGAATCACGTTCGCCGACAGCCCTTCCGTTTGTGACTCCTTCTCGCCAGGTCCGGCATTAAGACCCCGCGTCCGCGACGTACGGCAGAGCCGTGACCATCGATGCTTTGTCGCGGTTGGCCCAGGCATAGTACGGGACGGCTGTGATTCCGACTGGTTTCATCGGCGGCTTGCGCTTCGAGTCGAACGCCTGGTAAGGCACGGGACCCCACCCTGAATCGTCGCGCTCGAGGGCTTTCCCATCGAGCACCACCGCATGACCGAGCGTGTCCTCGACCCGTTCGTCAAATTCAATGTTTGTCGGCGTAACAAGGCTGAAAATGTCTATACCGGGGTTGTCTGTCGCTTCGATGCAATAAATCACCGGTCCGCGTGCAATCACGACCTTCTCATAATTGGCGATATTCTTGGGATGACACTGGACCAACCGCGGTGTCATATTCAATTCCAGCGTTACGTTGTCGCCGTCCCTCCAAGTACGGTCCAGGCTGAGATAAGTACCTGCTGCAACAGTTGAAACTGCTTCGTCATTCACGATCACGCGAGAGTCACGGGACCACTCGGGGATGCGTACGTTCAGCGAGAAATCGGTCGCTGCGTCCAGCCCGACGGATATCGCGACGCGCCCGTTTTGGGGATAATCCGTGTGCTGGCTGAGCGTTACCATCGTGCCATTGCCCAACACAATGTTAGCTTCGCTGGCGGCGAAGAGGTTCACCCAGACAGCGGCGTCCGACACCGAGTACACGTATTGTTCAAGGGATGCCAGGAGGCGCTGTACATTCGGTGGGCAGCAGGAGCAGCGGTGGAATGCGGCGCGTCGCGCGCGTGCGCCGCGGAAATCGGCGTGGTATTCGCTGTCGGCCACTGAGCCCTCGACGGAAACAGCCCGGTATTCGAGCGGATTCTCGTAGAAGTATTCGCACCCGCTCAAGCTCATCCCTGCAAGGAAGCCGTTATACAAAACTCGTTCAAACATATCGGTGTATTCGGCTTCGCCGGTGGCCAGAAACATGCGCCAGCTCCAGAATATCAGGCCGATGGCTGCGCAGGTTTCTGCGTAAGATTGGTCGTTGGTGAGCGCGAATTCTTTACCCACTGATTCATGCCCCGTGCCGCGGTGCGTGGACCCGACCCCGCCGGTCACATAAACTTTTTTCAGCAGGTCCGTCCACAAACGTTTCGTGGCCGCCCAGACTTCCATATCCCCGGTTTCCAGGTAATAATCCGCGCCGGCGGCGGAACAGAGCATTTCGCGGACCGCATGGCTGAGCATCTGCGTTCGTCCCTGGTATCCGCCGAAATCAAGCACGGATTTGCAGAACTCGAGGTATCGAGGGTCGGCGGTTTCCCGGTACAGTTCGACGAGTGCCATTTCGATATTCGGGTGGTCCGGCCATTTGCTGCGGAGTTTGCGGCAGAATCCCTGGCCGTCCAGACCGTAGCCCTCAATCAGGCAATCGATATACCGTCGCGCCGCGTCAAACAGAACGCTTTTCCCAGTGGCCCGACGTTCGGCAATACCAGCCTGCATCAGGTGTCCGCCAGCATAAAGTTCCTGATGGGTTTGCGGACTGTGGTGAGGGGTCCCTGTCTGAATCGCCAGCGTATTGAGATACCCGTCGGACTGCTGCGCCGCAAGCACTATATCACGGATGCGTTCGTACTGGTCTTCGAGCGCGTCGTCAGTGATCTTCCCCAGGTGCCAATTACAGGCTTCTAGTGCCTTGAAAAGGAATTCATCGTAATTGTTGCCGTTTTCCTTCCGGGCACGCGGTCGCCCCTTAGCGGCGTCGACGAAATTCTTTACAATGTTGCGCTGTTCGTACTCGGTGAGCACGGCGGGCAGGCCCCTGTTCCGGCTCTGGCTCGTTCGCTCCTTCCAGAAACCGCCGGTAAACATCGTGGCCCCTGTAGCAAGCGGACGGCTGACAGCATACTTGTATGTTTCTCGCTTCATCCGGTTGTGCCTTTCTTTTTTCCCTTTTTTCCCCTTCGCAGAAGCATCGTTTTGTCAAAACTGACAGGGCGGATTCTTGTCTAATCCTTTTTCCTGTCGGGATTTATCCATATCCTGACCGTCTCCCCCGTTCCGGGGCACTTAAACGCCTTCTTAACCGCCACTCTTACTCGGATACCCTTAACCGAACCGCTTACCCGGTCCCACGCAAGCGGTTTCAAGATCGTCGTTTAAGCATCCCCGCCGATATTCGTCAGCGCATCGAGAATGTCCCATCGTAACATCGGCAACTCGTCGTCGAGGCGTGTCAGAAGGGCATCGCGGGCACCTTCAATCGCATGTTGGCCCACATACCGGATCGCCGCTCTTCGAATCTGCTGATCATCATTCGCAATTGACGCGACCGCATAGGGGTGCGCCACCTCAGAAGGGATGCATGCTCCCCATCCCGTAGGCATTTCGAGCGCCATTAGAGTCCATCGCGTGGCATCATCAGCTTCATCCCAGCGAGTGCGAATGACCGGCCAAGCATCCAGTCCAGCCTGCCGCAGAGAGAGGCGGGCGGAGATCGATCCGTCCAGATAGGCGCCGATCTGACGCGAATGCGAGCCCGACGTCGCATCCGACGTCATCGATTCTGTACCCAGAGCGGAATCCGCGGCCACCAGAAACGGCATCTCAACAAACATCGCCAGAATGACAGCACTTGAGAGCCAATGAATCCAGAACGTGCTCATTATCCTCCTATTTCAATATTCCAACGCCGCGAATCACTCGCCGGCGCGTAAGCGACGGTCAAGTGCATTCCCTTGTTGCGCCCCAGTTGTTGGTAGCGTCCGCAGATACGAAGCCAAGGCCCTGCCCAAGTCCTTTCCGAACAAACGTAAAGACGATTGATTGACCTCGGCTCCGCCAGCGTTCGCATAGGGTATCTCGATTGGGAGGCTAAGTGCTGCGCCGGAGAGTTCAGCGACGACCCATTGAGGGAATGTTTTCCCGGCGGTGTAGTTGTCGGTGTTGTTCCATGCTTGGCCAAAAGGCAGGAAGTTCACGGCGTGAAACGGTAGCGGACCAGTGCACACGGATTCGAGAATCTCGGTAAAGCGGTTCTGTTCACGGGCATTCCGTTGATCCGATAAACCCACCACATAGATGACTTCGTTATGCTCGCCTGCGATCCCTGGACAGTGCAAGTCGAGGCCCACACGTAGCCGGTCCCCTCCCCATTCGGGCAACAGTCCACGAATTGCCGCCGTGGAGGCATACAGGCTCTTTCCCTCATAATCTCTGGCGTGATCCCGGGGACGGCGGTTCTTTCCCTGGTCTCCTTCTTCGACCCCGTCTTTGTCCACAAACGGGACCACCATCATCGCGACCTCTTCCCGAAACCACTGTGCTTCGGCATCGTTTTCCGTGAGTACCCACCGGAGCAGTCCCTCCAGTGTGTAGTTCGCCATCATCTCGCAACAGTGATGGCGGCAGGTGATGGCAACCCGGTGACGTGGCTCCGGGTTCTGACCGCCGAGCAGCTCGTACTCGACTGCGCGTCCTTTCGCAGTGGTGCAGAGCGTGTGGGTCGAGACGGCCGCGTTATTGCCCAACCCTTTCATAAATCGCCGCCAGTTGGACTCCTGATAGGGCATGGCGAAGCTCAGCCTGACCCATGCCTTGTCTTCTGGGAAGGTGTATGAAAAGGCTCCGTCGTTGACGGCGTCGCTTCCCAGCCAGTTCCAGGTCTCGCCTTCGTCACGCGAGACCGCCGGACCACGGACCCCTAGGGCACGGCTCTTGGTAAATGTGAAGCGCAGGGTTCTGCCCTCTGCGCCGCGCACACGAAAGCACCAATAGAACCAATCCGATGAAGTGTCCCGCAGATCCTGATGCACCCGCACTTCATCACGATCAATGCCTTCAACGACTATGTTTCCACCCGGAAAGCTGCTGTCAATCTCGATGGGCATCGCGGGCTTCTCCTCTGGCACAACACGTTACGGATCTGCCGACGAGGAACGAGGTCGGCCGGCATCCGGTTGTTAGGCTATTGTCCAGGGATTCTTGGATTCACGGGGGGTCTTATTGCTGCATCCATACAGTCCGACAAACAACGCGACAGCAATTTCAAATAACTGTGATTTCCGGGTTGATGTTTTGTACCATGCCAGCACTCTGCTCCAGGTTTTTGTCACATCCAGATGCACTATAACGCCTTTGCCTTTCGCTGGCATTTCCCCCTGACGGGTATGCACGGGACTTTCACCCGTTGGCAGTGCCCCATGCCGGGCGCGCACGTTGCAGGTCAGGCGCGCTGATAAGCGTCGCCTGGAACGCCTGGTTTGCTCCCTATTCATCAGCCACGGACTTTACCGCAGCCGGGATAATGTCCGCAGGAAAGATATCGTCGGTCTTAAGGATGTAGTCACGCAGCAATGTGCGATGGCGATCGAGTTCCTGCTGATGCTCCGTGATCCCGGCCAGGTTGGTCGTTTCTCCCGGATCATCCTCCATATTGACGAGGAACTCACGGTTTTCTCCCCTGTCGTAGACCATGTACTTGTACCGAAGGGTACGCACCGCGCGCCCCAGATAACCGGTTGGTTTCCCAAAGGTTCCGAACTCTGTTTCTATTACCACATGGTCTCGTTGAGGGGATAGATCGGCGTCAGTCAAGACATCGGACCAGTCGTGACCACTCATTTGAGCCGGACAGGCAATTCCGGCCAGTCCGCACAGCGTGGGAATCAGGTCGATCCCCGTATTGACCAATTGCTGATCGTTGACCTCGCCGAGACTGCTGCCGGGCCGCGACAGGATGAACGGCACTCTTGCCGCTTCGTCATAGAGCACTTGCTTCTGATTCCATTGGTGATGGGCGTTGCCGTCTCCGTGGTCGCTGGTGAATACAATCAGCGTATCCTCCCAATGCCCACTTTCTCGCAGAACCTGCAAGAGTTCACCAATACGGCGGTCAAGAATCTCGGTTATCCGACAGTAGAACCAACGGTGCAGGCGCCATCGGGTCTCATCCCAATTGGCCGTTGGGTAATTCCTGTCCCTGTACATAGTCTGCACTTCACGGATTACCGAAGGCTCTCTCTCCGGAATGCAGAAGTTGCGTGGCAGCGGCGGCAACTGCTCCATGTTCTCTACCATACCGGGATTGCCGTCAGGGAATGGGCCTCCGCGAGCCGCTTCACATATGTTGTGAGGATTATTGAACGATGCTGAAAATATGAATGAATCATCGCCCTTCTCTCTGAGGAATCTCTCGAAGTCGGGCACGATTCCTGCGTCGGCACCGTTACACCGGATGTTATTCACCCACTCGAAACCGTGACGCGCCTTGTCCTGCCATGGCACATTGATGTGCCATTTGCCGGAATACCCGGTGGAAAAGCGGGCGTCCCGGAAAGCCTGCCCCATCATCGTGTCTGATCGGAGTTCCCTGTCATTGACATTGAACGTGATGCCGTGTTGATGAGGCATGAGGCCTGTGTACCATGAGCAACGCTGTGGGATGCAGAGCGGTTGGGCTGCATAGGCCTTCTCGAAGCGCACGCCGTCGGCTGCCAGAGAATCCATATTGGGCGTGTGGAGATCTGGATTGCCCGAGCAACTGAGCATTGTGGCGCTCTGTTGATCCGTCGTGATAAGCACTATGTTCTTCTGTGTCATTCTACTCCAACCTCAGATAAAGGAGCCACCGCCTCCACTAACGGGCGGCGGTACACCGTACCGTTCAGTGGGTTGCTGGGGTTAATCATTTTTCATGATGGACGAGATCAACAAGGTACTGTGCGACTTCGAGGGCAAAGTGAGTCTTCAAGCGGCGTAGTTCGAGGATCCTGTGACGTTCTCCTGGAATCTCAAGGTTGAGATCTTCGTTGTAGCCGATGGCCCGAAAGGCCTCCATTAATCCAATCCAGTCAATGCTACCACCGCCGGGATTAAGGTTTTCACCGCAAATCTTGCGGCAATCTCGATATGATAAAGCAGACGCTGGATATCCTGCTCGCGTTTCTGTTTATCCATGGCTGCCACATTTGCATGCAGCAGGGCATGCGCCTGCGGAGTTGAAAGCCTGTGCTGCTGAATGAACAACAGTGTCTCTTCGATAAGAGACTCAGGATCGTCCGATGTCTCGATGGACACGAGATGTTCCGTAGAGATCTCAAACCTCTGCCAGCCGCATGCATATAACATACGCAGTGCTTCAGGCAAAGGCAGCTCAGCGTACATGCCTGTCCAAATTGAAGGAAACATGTTCTCCTTCCCCAGCGCCGCATCCACAACCTGCCGACCGATTTCATTCTCGTCCATTCTCTGCGATCTTTGCACCTTTGCGAGAGTCAGTTCTTCTGCCTTCGAACGTCACAGGTCAGACGCGCTGTCAAGGGTCCCCTGCACCTGTTGGTTCGGCTCTGATTGATTAGTCCCCGGGCACGATGGCACCGTATTCCTGGAGCAAGGCAAGCACATCGCCAATGGGGAGCATCTCTGGATCGATCCCCGTCCGGGCGCTGAGTGCGGCCATGGCTCCTGCCGCCTGTCCCATGGCCATGCACGGGCACTCGACGCGCAGAGCGGAGTTTGCTTCGCGGTCGCTTGCAAGGCAACGCCCGGCCACCAGCATAAACTGGCTCCCCGCGGGCAATAATGCACCGCGCGGAATGGTGGGAAGCGTGCCATCCTTCAGTGGGCGTCCGTTAATGCCTTTGCCGTCGTTCAGGTGTTCGTCAATCGGATAAAATGCGTAGCACACGGCATCATTATACACCACACCGGATTCATATTCGGACACGGTAATCGTCTTTTTGCCCTTGATAGTGACGGTCTCGCGAATGCCGATCTCCGGGCATACCCAATCGATCTGGAAGTTCTCGAGACCGGGTTGCTTGCACAGGAATCGATACATGCGCAATAGCGCCTTACGGCCCTCGACCTCCGCTCGGGACCTACCTTCGCTGGTATGTGCTTCGGGCGCATGTACATGGTTTGCATTATCGCCATACTTTCTCAGCAATGCCCGCGGGCCGTCGTCACGCCACGCGACGTCCGTGGTAACCAACTCGCCTCCGGCGATAGCTTTGTCAGATGCGGTCTTCAGAGCGTCGTAGTCCAAGGCATCAGGGTTATAGCCTGAACATCCGAAGGTGAGCGTTGCCGGCTGAACAATGTCTGGATCAATCAACTCCAGCCCGGCCAGCCCGACGACATTGGCGTCGCCCGTGGCATCTATGAGAACCTTAGCCCGACATGAACTCAGCCCCGTTTTTGTGCAGATCTGCACAGTCCATGTCCCATCCATGAATTCAACGGTAGCGGGCATGGCGTGAAAGAGAACATCAGCACCAGCCGCCAGAACGGCTTCGTCAGCCACGCATGCGAAGATCGCCGCGTCAATCCGCAGGTGCTGCGACTGCCGGACGGCCGCTGGCGCATGCTCTACTGGCATCATCAGCACGGGTGGGGACGGGTTCCCTATCTGTACACGGTCGCGGAAAGCGACGACGGGCTGCGCTGGCATGTGCCGGACTTCGAGCGGCCCGCGTTGAACTCACACTGGCTGGGGGACCAGTCGGCATTGAGTGAGACGCACCGGATGGCGGAGAAGGCGCGGCGCACCAACGATGCGAATTTCGTGTACTGGAACCCGCGTCTGGGCTGCTACGAGCAGTTCTCGCAGTGGTTCCTGGACGCGATTCCCGAACGCCGCGTGGCCAAGGACAACTGTCCCGACTTCAACCGCATGATTCAGCGCCGCATCAGTGCCGACGGCCTGACCTGGAGCGCGCCGGAGCTTGTGATTCAGGCCGATGCCCGCGACCCGTGGGACCAGCAGTTCTACCATCTCGCCGTGCAGTACCACGAGGACTGGCTGATCGGTTCGCTCGGCCACTACCGCGTCGCGAATGCGCAGCAGACCATCGACCTGGCCCTGGCGTTCAGCCGCGACGGACGCCGGTGGGAACGCCCGGTGCGTGGCGGGTTCATTCCCCGCGAGCCCGGGGGGCGCGACAGCGAGAGCATCGGGCCGCCCAATGCCTGGATCGACCGGGGTGACCGCTGGCTGTGCCTCTACACCGCCGGCGCGCGCAAGCACAACCAGCACGCGCGCAAGGATCTGCCGGCCACCTGCATCATGGCGGCGACGTGGCCGAAGCATCGCTTTGTCGGTCTGCGCGCCGAGGCCGCGCCCGGCGGGTTCGTCACCCCGGTTTGCTATCCGCAGGCCGCCGAAATCCGGATCGACGCCGACATCCGCGGCTGGCTGCGGGCGGAGCTGTGCGACGCCTGGGGCCGCAAGATCGATGGGTATCATCTCGAAGACAGCCTGGAGATCACCGGCGACAAGACC